>VYDA01000208.1 GCA_009843665.1 Caldilineaceae bacterium SB0675_bin_29
CCGGATTCGTGAAATTTGCTTGCACAGGGCCGCGGCGGGCGAAGATGTGAATGCACTTGACGTTGCTATCTCGCAGCTCCTCGAGAGCGTAGTCGGTAATGTCGGTTGTTTCCAGTTCGGAGACCGATTTGGCGAGGATACGGGTTACATCCATGGCCACATTGCCGACGCCGATCACCGCAACACTTTCGACGCTCAGGTCAAAGTCAAAGTGACGGAAATCGGGATGGCCGTTGTACCAGGCGACAAACTCGGTGGCGGAAAAGCTGCCCTCCAGGTCTTCGCCGGGGATGCCGAGCCGTTTGTCGGACTGGGCTCCTACCGCGTAGACGATCTGGTCATAGTGCGACTTGAGGTCTGCGTGCGTGACATCGGAGCCGAGATCGACGTTGCCGAAGTAGCGGACGCGGCTGTCCTTCATTGTGCGCTCATAGATGCGCGTGACGGACTTGATCTTCTGGTGGTCGGGGGCGACGCCGTACCGGACCAGCCCGTAGGGGGTGGGCAGACGGTCGAAAAGGTCGATCGAGACGTGGTTATCCTTTTGTTGCAGCAGTGCCCCGGCAGCGTAGAATCCGGAGGGGCCGGCGCCGATTATCGCGATGCGTACTGGTCTGCTGCTGCTGCCGAGTCTTCCTGTGAAGGTCAACGCAATTTCCCTTTAGAATTCGTTTATGCGTTCAAACTACAATACGGCAGCGAAAATCACAATTTTCGCTGGAGCAGAGACTGAAACTGCCGGGCCAGGGTGAGAACGCCGATTCCAAGCTGGAAGTATTCGGCGGGGCCGATAGTTTCGAGTGCTGTCTCGCCTTCTTCGTTTGACCGCGCGCTGGATAGCCAGGCAAAGACGCCGCCCAGCAACGCGCCTCCGATCATGCCTGCTAAAATGATTCCTGTCCGGCCGCTTTCCTTCATCGTCAGTCTCCACTATATCCGGCACCATCAGTTTAGCGCGTAAGCGCTTGTACAATTTACGTCCCGGATAACAGATCCACGGGGCACGGATTGGGCGGTTGCGAAAATTGACCGCGACGCTGGCGGCAGCGCCGCGGTCAATTGATGCGGACATTGTAGCGGCAGAAGCCGCTCTTGTCACATGCAGCAGACGACATCGATCTGAATCGTCTTACTTCAGGGTCATCTCCTTGACGAGGATGCGGTGATCAAGCTGGGGCGCCCATTCGATCCGGCCGCCGAGGCCGTAAGCGAGATCGAGGTGGCCTATGTAACCAATAGCGACGTCCTCGTGCACGATCCGACTGAGTTCCTGCAGCGTCATTTCACGCTCGTCACCAGTGAGGGGAAGCGCCTTCGTCCAGACGGCGTCAGCTTCCTCGTTACAGTAGACAGAGAGGATGCCCTCGCAGGAGTAGTAGAAGCGGTAGGAGGAGGCGTAGTCCATGATCTCGTTGCCATGCAGATGGATGGCGACGAAGTTCCGATCTTCGGGAACGTCCTTGATGTTGATCAGCATCACCTGGCCGAAGCCTTCGGGATCGTAGAAGGTGGTGGTTACGCTGAAGCCGACATCGGTGAGCATGGAGGCAACGGCCTGTATGACCTCGTCGATTCTGGGGAAGACTGCATGGCGGGCGCCGAGCGTGATTTCCATATCGACGGGTACGCCGTCCGCGGCCGCGGCGGCCAGGAGATCACGTGCCTGGTCGGGATCGTAGGGATACGGCTCCAGACTGGGGTCGTGGCCGGTGGCGGAGGAGTTGACGATCTGGCTGGCGACGGTGGCCGCGCCGCCAAGGATGCTATCGACGATGGCTTCTTTGTCGATGGCCAGCTGGAAGGCGAGGCGAACACGCTGGTCAGACAAGAGAGGGCTGTTGGTATCCATGCGGATGAAAATCGTCTCGACGCTGGGGGCGGACACGCAGCTGGCGTCAGCCTCTTCGTCGAGCAGCTGGCACTGTTCGGGCGTGATAAACGCGGCCAGATCGACCTCTCCGGCCTGCACGGCGGCGACCCGTACCTGGTCTTCCTGCAGGAATCTGACGGTGATATTCTTGAATGTCTGGGCACCGCGGGCGTCATCGGGATGGGACAGGCCCCACCAGTCAGGGTTGGCCTCGTAGGTGATCGACTCGCCCTTGCGCCACTCGACATACTTGTAGGGGCCGGTGCCGATGAGTTCGGTATGGTAGGAGTCGGGATCCTCGGCCAGTTGCTTTGCTGAGGAGATTCCTACCCACTCGACCTTTCCGAGCAGGATAGGGTCGGGTTCCGGGGTTGAAATATCAAGGGTGTATTCGTCAACGGCTTCGGCGCTCATCGTGCCCAAGAAGTCAAGCAAGTCGAATGCGTTGTCGGCGTCGAAGGTGTGGTTGATGCTGACGGCGGCGGCTTCAGCGTTAAAGGGCGAACCGTCGTGGAAGGTCACGCCCTCGCGGAGCGTGAAGCGAATGGTGGTGTCATTCAGCCGCTCCCAGGAGATGGCCAGGATGGGGACGAACTCACCGGTTGTGAAATCGCGGTTGATCAGCTGTTCGATGGCGTTGCGGAAGCCGGGTCCGCCGGTGCCGGCAAATGAGCGCCAGGCGTCCAGGCTGACCGGTTCGATGCCGACGGCGATTACCACTTCTTCGCCTGCCATTGCGGCGTCGTCGCCAGAGGCGGCCGGTTGTACCGGTTGGCAGCCCGAAAGGACCAAAGCCAGTACGAGGACTAACGTCATCCATCTCCAAGTCGTTTTCCGAACCATGGATTCCCTCCTGGTTTTTTTCGTGTCAGCAATAAGTCGCCTCCCACGCCCCGAGATGTCACCGGTTACACTTGGCGATACTGGGCCAGTTGGTGGATCAGGAGAGCAAGGGCAACGCCCCCGGCGGCAACCGACCAGATTTCTTGATGTTGTGATATTGCTGACGACGGTGATAAGATAGCGGCGCCGCCATTCTGGGGTCGATGTAACGCAATTCTATGGTAGTTGGCGACAATCAGGAACGATTGTATAGTACCTCGGCCAGGCTCGTCAATTCACGATTCATCCTTCCATGCTCGGTAGTACATGAACTAAGAGTGAACCGAGACAGCCGTCACCGGAGTCGGCTGCAGTATTTCTTGTAGGTCTCAGCCTATTGTCACCGTTCTCATTTGAGAATTGTCTACCTAAGGGTCCTCGAATGCCTCTTGGGCCAAACTGCAGCGCATCCGAAAACAATTTCATTCGCGGCCGATGCGGTTACAGCCATACCAGTAACCTGGCTGCACTGTAAATGGCCGCAGTTGTGATAGGTATCTCCTCAAACGAACGCATCAACTGTGTTCAAACCCACTTTCTTTCAGGAGGGACAAGATGTCCAGAAAGTTGTACAGTCGCAGAGAAGTATTGAGGACGACAGCGGGGGCAGCGGGAGTTGGCCTGCTGGCATCGAGCGCGGCGCCGATGGCGCCTGCGGACGGAGGCGCTGCGATACCCAGTGAGCAGCGGCAGGGCGTGCTGTGGGGATTGCAGTATGACCCCCACGTGGAAGCGTACCAGCGGCTTGCCGATCTGTTCGAGTCGCAGGGCGGAGGGACCTACGAAGTGCAGCCGCAGGCGTGGCCGATTCCGCCCAAGGTGATTGCCGCGCTGGCGGCAGGGACACAGCCGGACGTAGCCTGTATCATGGGCGAACAGTTGACGAGCTTGCATCTGCACCAGGCGCTGGTTCCCTGCACGGAGCAGGTTTACAACCACATGGGTGTGGACCCTGACGAGTCCTTTGTGGGTGACGCGATCGGCGCCTACACGTGGCAGGGCGAGATCTGGGGCGTGCCGACCGAGGCCAATGGCGTCGGCAACATGGTAAACGTTCCCAGCGAAGATGTGATTGCACTTGGGCTGGAGGACCAGTACCCGCCGCTGAACGGCGAAGTGTTCTTCGAGAGCTATCCCAGCATGTGGGAGCTGGCGCAGGCGTTGCAGGTTGAAGAGGACGGCAAGGTCGTGAAGTGGGGCCTGAGCAGCCAGGGCTGGGATGACATGAGCTATCTCGGCATCCTGCGGACCCTGCTCGACAAGAAGGGCATGGACTGGTGGGACCTGGAGAACAAGCAGTTCAATATCAATACGGAAGAGGGCATCAAGGCGATGCAGCTCTACGTCGAGACGCCGGTGGAGATGGGTATTGAGACGCAGCTGGACCAGTCGCATTTCGACGCGGCCCTGGCCGGAAAGGTGGCACTGGCACGGGGCAACGGCACGCCATCGCTGCCGATGTCCTGGGAGCTGGGCTACACGTACGTGATGTGCGGAGCGCCGATGGTCTTTGAAGGCGAGCTGCCGCTGTTCGCCGGAGAGGGCGGATGGGGCTTCATCTCGCTGAAGCAGTCGCATAACCCCGACATGGCAATCGAGTTCTTGCGCATGTTGGTGACGCACGAAGGGCAGCTTGAATACGCGAAGATCTATGGTGGCGCAGTCCATACATCCTGGAAGGATTTGGTCGGCGTTTACGATCACTTCACCCACCCGGATCCTGACGGTCCCCAAGTGGGTATGGCAAAGATCCTGCAGGAGCATCTGCAGCCACTAACGACTTTCGAGGGCGTGGGATTCGGCTCGATTGCCGAAATCGGTTCCGCGATCACAGAAGGCGCGTCAGAGGTGCGGCAGGGGAACATCGGCAGCGAGGAAGCTGTGGAGTTGATTCAGACTCGTTGCGAGGCTCAGTACCAAGAGTATGTGAGCGACGTGCGCGAACTGGGCTTGGAACCGTAGGGGCGAGGAGAGAGTGGAGAGGAGAGGAGAGAGAGCTGCTCTCGCTCTCCTCTCCTTATGTCAAGAAGTGAGTGGAGAAGAGAGAGAACACCTCTTGCTCTCCGCTCCTAATGTTATCACTCTGTGAGTGTTCCTATCTCATCTGGTCATTGACCCTTGACAAAGGAGTGAAAGATGCATAGCCGAAGAGATTTTCTGAAAGTCTCGGTGGGGGCAGCGGGGGCCAGCCTTCTGGCGGCGTGTGTTGCGCCGACCGCGCCAGGTGGCGACATGGCAGCGATGCCCAGAGAGCAAAGGCAAGGTGTGATGTGGGGCTTACAGTATGACCCACACGTGGAAGCGTACCAGCGTCTTTCCGACCTGTTCGCTGATCAGGGCGGCGGGACGTTTGAAGTACAGCCGCAGGCCTGGCCGATCCCGCCCAAAGTGATTGCTGCACTGGCGGCGGGAACGCAGCCGGACGTTGCCTGCATCATGGGTGAACAGTTGACGAGCCTGCACCTGCACCAGGCACTGGTCCCGTGCACGGAGCAGGTCTACAACCACATGGACGTCGATCCTGACGAGGACTTTGTGGGCGATGCGATTGGCGCTTACATGTGGCAGGGCGAGATTTGGGGCGTGCCGACCGAGTGTAACGGCGTGGGCAACATGGTCAATGTGCCGAGCGAGGATGTGATTGCCCTGGGGCTGGAAGACCAGTATCCGCCATTGAACGGTGAGGTCTACTTCGAGAGCTACGAAAGCATGTGGGAACTGGGGAAGGCCTTGCAGGTCGAAGAGGACGGCAAAGTGACCAAGTGGGGCCTGAGCAGCCAGGGCTGGGATGACATGAGCTATCTCGGCATCCTGCGCACGCTGCTGAACCCCAAGGGCATGGACTGGTGGGATCTGGAGAACAAGCAGTTCAACATCAATACCGAAGAGGGTATGGAGGCGATGAGGCTGTTTGTTGAGGGCCCGGTGGAGTTGGGCATTGAGACGCAGTTGGACCAGAACCACGTGGATGCGGCACTGGCCGGCAAGGTGGCGCTGGCGCGCGGCAACGGCACGCCTTCAATGCCGATTGCCTGGGACCTGGGCTATACCTACCGGATGGCAGGCGCACCGATGATCCATGAGGGTGAGGCGCCGATGTTCTGTGGTGAAGGCGGATGGGGATTCATCTCGCTGAAGCAGGCGAAGAATCCCGAAATGGCGATCGAGTTCCTGCGCATGCTGGTGACGGATGAAGGGCAGACCTCGTACGCCATGATCTACGGCGGACAGCCGAACACCGCATGGAAGGGCCTGGTCGGCAGCTATGACCACTTCGTGGACAACGATCCGGATGGGCCGCTGGTAAAACTGACGAAGGTTCTGCAGGAGCATCTGTTGCCCCAGACTACATTCGAGGGCGTCGGTTTCGGCTCGATCGGTGAGATTGGCGCGGCCATAGGCGAAGGGTGCTCGGAAGTACGGCAGGGCAATATCGGCAGCGAGGAAGCGGTAGCGATGATCCAGTCTCGGTGCGAAGCACAGTACGAGGAATGGGTCAGTGACGTCCGCGAGCTGGGTATGGAACCTTAGATTCAAGGAGAGAGTGAAGAGGAGTGAGGAGTGAGGGCTTGGCGTGTCCCGCGTTCGGCTCTCGTTGCTCACTCCGTTTTCCGCACTCTTCGGTCGTAACGCTCCTCGATTGGAAGTCAGGCCATGACAGAGTCTTTCGCCGATATTTTTTTGTCCAATGATCCAGATCCCACGATTTCTTACCGATCCGGACTGGCCTCCTACCAAGAATCATTAAGCCGCGGGCAGCTTGTAGGGCGAGGCTGGAACGGTTCGGGTTACACGAATCCTGAACCGGAACGATTTGACACGGGTTCGCACCCGGCACCGCAGGCATTCTGGGTGGAGGTGGATGGGCAGCTTCTGCGATCGCACTGGGAGTGGAGCGACTTTTCCCAGACTGAAGAAGAGAACGGGTTGAAGGCGGTACTGGAACTGCGCCACGCTGTGCGCCCGGTGGTCGTGCGCGTTCACACGCTCCTGGACGGCACGCCGATCCTGACGCGCTGGCTGGAGATCGAGAATTGCTCCGAGCAGCCGGCAGCGCTTTCGGCGGCTTTCCCGTGGAGCGGTGTGCTGCAGACATGCGCATACGACATTGATGACGAGGCGTCGCCTTACTCAGTGGGCTACTTTATTGACACGCACTGGGGCAATGAGGGCGACTTTGACTGGCGTACGCTGCCGCGGGCGGGCTACCGGATTGACGGCCGTTACCGGCGGGGCCGCCACAGACATCCTTTTTTTGTGCTGCGCAATCACCAGGGAGGTGAGCAGTTCGTAGGTACGCTGGCGTGGTCGGGAGGGTATGCCTTCGAGTTTGACGTTGACGATGGGGATAGCCGGGAGGGGTCGCGGCTCTGGTTTCGCGCGGGCCCGGACGGACCGGCGCCGCTGCGCGTCATCGCGCCAGGCGAGACGGTTACCACGCCAGAGATGCACCTGGGCGTTGTCATCGGAGATTTCGACGACAGCATTCAGGCGCTGCACGACCATCTGCGGACGAGCGTCATCCCGCCGCAGAATCCCGAACATGCGGGGCTGGTCGTGAGCGGCATCGGGCCGGAGCAGGAGCTTACGCCGGAGCTGATTTTTTCCGAGATCGACGCCTGCGCTGACGCGGGCGCGGAGGTCTTTCTGATCGATGCGAGCTGGTACACGCCGCCACATGGCAGCTGGCATGCGACGGTGGGCGACTGGCAGGTTAGCCTGGAGCGTTTTCCGGGAGGCCTGAAGCCGTTTCGGGACTATGTGCACGATAAGGGCATGAAGTTCGGCCTGTGGATGGATGGGGAGCGGGTCGGGCCGGAAAGCAGAATTGCCAGGGAGCATCCTGAGTGGCTGGCCCGGCCGTACGGTGATGAGGGCGGGCTGGGCGGCATGATCGATCTCACGAGGCCCGAAGTGGCCGAATGGATGGAGAGCGAGATCGACCGTCTGATCGTGGAGCACGAGTTGGACCTTTTCCGGCTGGACTACAACGTCGGCAACATCGGCGCCGGGGCATACAGCGAGCAGTCGGGGTTTGTTGAGAACGCCTATTGGCGTTATTACGAGGCGGTCTACGGAATTTACGGGCGGCTTTCTGCCCGCCACAAGAATGTGATCTTTCAGAACTGCGCCAGCGGGGGCGCCCGGACCGACGGAGGTATGGGCCGCTACATCGACCATACGAGGGTGACCGACTGGCAGATTGCGCCGCGCGCCTTTTCAATTACGAACGGGATGTCGATGGCGCTGCCGCCGGAGCGGGTTGACCGGCTAGCGGGAATGGGCCAGTCGGGGCAGCGGACGGCCGAGCTGGACTACCAGTTCCGGCTGCAGCTGTTCGTGCATCCGTCGCTAAACTGGTTTCACCTCAAGGACGCCGCTCCCAACGCGGTCCAGCAGGCGCGCATAGGTAATGCCGTGCGGATTTATAAGGAGTTTGTACGCCCGATCCATGCGACCAGCCGGATCTATCATCATACGCCGGTGGTCAAGGGATTCGAGCCGCGCGGCTGGGGTGTGCTGGAGCTGGCATCGCGGGATCGCACTCGGGCCATCGCGGGGTTGTTTCGTTTAGGCGATCCTGCGGCACCGGAATACTTGCTACGCTTCAGAGGGATTGATCCCGGCAGGCGGTACCGGGTCACCTTTGACAACAGGTCTGAGAGTTGCGAAGTCGACGGAATTGCGCTCACGCGGACTGGCATCACGTCGCGACTGGAAACCGCATTGACCTCGGAGTTGCTACTCGTTGATGCAGTAGATTAGGTGGGTCCGGGAAGGCTGCAAAGACGCTCATCCTTTACTGAATACGGAACCTGAAAATGACATCAATCGCAGACGGGAGCGGAGCCTCGGGGCGGGCTGAAACGATGGGCGCCTGGTTTGTTGTAAAGAAGACGCTGCGCAAGCCGCAGTTCTGGTTTGGCTTCACGATGATCGTACCGTTGCTAATCTGGTATTGGATATTCAGCTTCTGGCCGATCATTCAGGCGTTCCGCATGTCGACGGTGGCGTACAAGTTGCTTGATCCTGCCAATAGCCCATTTGTGGGTATAGGTAACTTCCTCAAGATTTCTCAGCATCCCCTATTTTTGGTTTCGGTGAAGAATACGATCTTGTGGGCCGTTTATTCATTCATATTCCATCTGCCTTTGGCCATGTTAATCGCCGTCTTCCTGTCCAAAGTGAGGCGGGGTCGAAACGTCTATCAGGCGCTGATCTTCGTCCCGGTTGTTGTTTCGTTGGTAGCAGTTTCCTTGCTGTTTAAGATGTTGATGGACCCGGAAGTGGGGCAATTGAACAAGCTGTTAAGCGGCGTAGGGCTACCCGAACTACAGTGGCTTTCCAGCTCTTCATCGGCACTGCCAACCGCAGTTATCATCGCCACCTGGAAAGGGCTTGGCTTCTACGTTGTCATTCTCACAGCAGGCATGATGAACATTCCGTCGGAACTGTACGACGCGGCCCTGGTTGACGGGACCAATCCGTGGCAGCAGTTTTGGCGCATAACCATGCCCCTGATGGGCCATACAATCCTTCTGATCACCGTACTGCTTGCTATTGGCTCTTTGCAGGAGTTCACGCTTCCCACAGTCTTGTTTGGTTCGGAGGGGGGGCCAGGCAACTCTACCTACCTGTACAATATGTTGATCTACCAGGAAGCCTTCTTAGACATCCGCTTCGGCACGGCCACGGCCGCGTCCCTGCTGCAGTTCGCGTTCATTCTGGCGATCAGCGTTTTGCAGATAAAGTTGATCCGCCCGTCGTGGTCATATTAGCGTTCCCCGGCACGTGACATGCATTTGGAACGAGCACTGGCGATGGAGATCGGCGACCTAACATTGGAGGAGAGACGGCAATGGCAGTTATAAGTGAGGCAAGACCTGCGCGACGCCGGCTGCCGAGGCGGATATTGATATCACAAAGTCTCATACAGATTTTCCTGCTTGGCATGGTCGTAGTCGCCATCTTCCCCTTCATCTGGATGATCTTTGCTTCGCTCAAGCCGTTCAAGGAGCTTGTGGAATCAAGGGCGCTGCTGCCAGAGACATGGACATTGCGCAACTATGAAGAGATTTTGGGCAGGGTGAATTTTGTAGCCGCTTTTCGCAACAGCATTGTATCGGCAGTGTCGGTAACGGTCGTTTCCGTTTTCACGTCGTCGGTGATGGGGTACATCTTTTCCAAGTATCGTTTTGTGGGCAAGGAGATACTTTTCACCATTATCCTGTCGACTATGATGGTGCCCTTTGCGGTGATCATGGTTCCACTGTATATCACGATTGCGAACAGTTTCGGCTTGGCCGACCATCTGGGCGGCATCATCATAACGGGCTTTTATACGGCATTCGGTATCTTTTTGATGCGCCAGTTCATGGAAAGCATCCCGTTCGAACTGATCGATGCGGCCCGCATTGACGGCGCGTCCGAATGGCGTATCTTTTTCACTCTGGTGCTGCCGATGTCATTGTCACCGATGTCGGCGCTCGCCGTCTTTGTCTACCTCTTCAACTGGGACAGTTTTCTGTGGCCGCTCATCGTCCTGAACAGCCAGGATAACCAGACGCTACCGCTGGTGCTGGCCGGCCTACGCAATTTGTGGTGGACGCGTTACGAGATGTGGGCGGCCGGTTCGATGCTGACGGTTGTTCCGGTCATGGCGATCTACGCTTTTGCGTCGCGCTACTTCATTCGCGGCATAGCAATGACGGGCCTGAAGGCTTGACTGCAGTGGTCAGTGGTTAGTGATCAGTGGTCAGTGACTGCTATTGGCCACTGTTTGTTTCGATGCTGTCCAACTAATATCACACGCTTGTGTGTACAATCCTCTGTCTAAAATTCAAGGGAGCAGTAGATCGATGCGCATGACTGGCGGTGAGGCCGTCGTACGATCGTTGTCGGCGCATGGTGTCGACACGGTGTTCGGCATTCCGGGGACACATAATCTGGGCATATAC
>VYDA01000695.1 GCA_009843665.1 Caldilineaceae bacterium SB0675_bin_29
TGCGGTGGCTCCCCCCCCGCAACGCCCCCGGCCAACAACATGGCTCGTCGACCGGGTGTCGACATCGGGGACGGGTGCCGGTTCGAAAGTGTCCAGCCAGACCTCGACCCGCCAGTCCCATCAAATTCCCGCAGGTGCCGGCCTTGTGCCTGCCCTGGAACCCACTCTCACCCGCAGCGGGACTGTTGGCGCTATAAATTCGATGATGTCAGCCGCGGGACGTAGCTGACATTGACACACGGCTTCATATTCAATCTGAAGGTGTAACGTTCAGCCGCCCATTTCACAGCTTCGTCCAGTCAGCCGCAGTGTCGCTGTAACCGCCGGGACGGTTCTCTACCATGCATGACTCTTCAGAATCGAGATCGGTCTGCTCCCTCTGCACCTCACAGCACAGGCAGCCAGAAAGACTCGCCCATGTCATGATTCCCAATTCTCTGCCCAAGATTGGAATATATCATACATAAATATTCACCCAAATGAGTCAAGATTGACCTATTATGTCCAAATATGACTCACGCAAACAACAGCTCATCATAGCATCCAGTCGCGTCCTGGCAACGAATCACGGCGCTTCGCTTAGCGAAATCGCTGCACAGATAGGAGTCGGGCGCGCCACATTGCAACGCTACTTCCCTAAACGGCAAGACCTTCTGCGAGAAATCGCCCTGGGTGCTCTGCGCGAGATCGATATAGCGCTGGATGCAGTCCTGCGCACCGACTTGAGCCCGGAAGAGAGTCTGCAAATGATGTTTGAGCTTCTGGCGCCAATTGGAGATCGGTATTCCTACCTGGTGACGTACCCGGATCTGATGGAATTTGCCGAGGTTGCCAGTGCCTATGACCGGCAGCTTGATAGACTGAACGGATTCGTCTTGGAGCTTAAGCAGAAAGAGGTGTTTTCCCCGGACATACCCACAGCCTGGATCGTTCAAACGATCGACCTGCTGATCTGGGGCGCCTGGTATGCCGTGGACAGCGGATCCGTAGCGCGCAATGATGCTGCGCAACTTGCCGCGCGCACGCTCATCAGAGGTCTGGGAAGATAGGCTTCACAACCGAATAGCAAGGTTTTCAAGTTCGGAACGTAGGAGAACAGATTGGATAACAACGGCCAGGATACGGCTGCAGGAGTCAGCGACAGCTCCTTCTGGGAACTGCTCAAGACGCGCAACTTCCGACTGCTTTGGGGTGCCGGCGCGCTATCCGCCATCGGTGATCAGTTCGACCTGATCGCATTTCCTTGGCTCGTTCTGCTTCTGACCGGCGACCCCCTGGCCGTCGGTGCGATCATCGCCGTCGGCAGTGTCCCCACAGTCTTCTTTATGCTCATCGGCGGGTCGATTGTGGATCGCTCTTCCCCGCGCATGATCCTCCAGGTCAGCAACGTAGTCCGAGTTTTCTTAGGATCCGTCCTGGCGGCGCTTGTGCTGACCGGCATGTTGAATCTGTGGCTGCTCTATCTCTTTGCCCTGGCCAAAGGGATTGCTGACGCCTTCTACTATCCGGCTCAGGCAGCGCTTCTACCGCGTATCGTGACAGAAAAACAGCTTCGTCATGCCAATGTCATTACGCAGACCACGACGGAATCGAGCGGATTTGTCGGGCCCATGCTGGCCGGCGCGCTGATCGCCGCGTTCAGCGGTACCAACAGTATGGTCCCCTCGCTGCAGCGTGTAACGGCAGCCGCGCCGGCGGACACGGCAGGCGTGGGGTTCGCATTCGCCGTGGTAGCCGGCGCCTTTCTCATCTCCTCCCTGCTGCTTGCCTTCCTACACTTGAGTCCGGAAGTGCTAAGATCAGCGGAGCAAAACGGCAACAGCCGCGCCGCCGAGGGAAAGAACGGTGGCAGCATCTGGACCTCAATTGGCGAAGGCTTTCGATTTGTGCGGTCCGACGCCGCCATGTTTACACTCTTTCTTCTGATCGCGGCGATCGAGCTTTTCGTACAAGGACCGGTCATCGTCGGCATTCCGGTCTTGGCCAGTACCCGGCTCCCACAGGGCGCATTGGCAGTCGGCATAATCTCCTCCGCCTATGCCGGCGGCGCCTTGCTCGGCGCAGTGTTGGCGGGGGCCTTGCCTACCCCCAAGAGGCGGCTGGGCCATTTTCTCGTCATAACCTACGTCCTCAGCGGCATGCTGATCATGCCTTTTGGCTTCCTGACAGCGACCTGGCTCGCCGCCGCCCTGGTTGTCGCAATCGGCGTCATGGGCGGATACACCAACATCATGTTCACGACCTGGCTCCAGGCCCGGACGCCCCAAAACGTGATGGGACGCGTCATGAGCCTCCTCATGATCGCCTCAATCGGCCTGTCCCCAATTTCAAACGCCGTCTCCGGCGCGCTGATCAAGCTGAGTCTGGGCTGGGTCTTCGTCGGCGCCGGCGCAATGATGGCCCTGCTCTCCCTAGCCGCCGGCACGAGACGGGAGATAGCCGAGATGAAGATGGCGTAAGAATTGCGCCAAAGGAAGAAGCAAATGCCGTGCCCAGGTCAATGTTAATTTTTACCGCTCGCGACGCCCCGGAGCCTCCGTCGAAGCAGTTGGTGCGCGCCTTGTGACGCAAAGAGAGGTACGCATTGACAGACATCAGTATCCTCTCAGCTGCTGCCAGCATGAGATTC
Source organism: Caldilineaceae bacterium SB0675_bin_29 (assembly GCA_009843665.1). GTDB lineage: Bacteria > Chloroflexota > Anaerolineae > Caldilineales > Caldilineaceae > Bin5. The sequence continues at coordinate 2,630 of VYDA01000695.1, forward strand.
TGTACAAAGGAAATGAGTGGAGGAATCGGAGAGGGCGAATTCTGGCCGAATTCAATCAATGCACGTTCGCGGCGTAAACAGTGGAAGTATCGCCACGATAAGCATAGGGACCCGTCTCGCCTTCGGTCGTTTACATATGGGCCCGTGACTTGCTGGCTGCGTGGTCATACGAATCAGTTTCGCCAGCGGGGTCCGTCGAGCCGGAAAAGTTTTCTCCCCTGATCCCTCAAAACAGATGCCCATCCAACAACTCTGGACCAGTCCCGGGACCACTCGTCAGCACACGCCCCACCGACGGCAGCGCACCCACACGCCGCGCCACCTCAGCCGCAGCCTTCGCCTCGCAGATCAGATGCACGTTCGGCCCCGCGTCAATCGTGAGCAGACCGGCACACACTCTTCGAGCCAAGCCAAGTCCGCGTGGTCAAGCGGAGAACGTCTTCTATACTACGGGCAGCGGAGGTCGGCAAAAGGGGCATTCACACATTCCAAGTCTTCGAGCTGCGTCGGAATGTATTGTACGATCAACCAGTGCAAAGTGTGCCGCGGGAGTGGGTGAATCGCGCGAAGAGCCCTTCGTCTAAAGGTCTATAGAAAGAAGCTTCCCAGCAGTGCCAACAACCCTATTTGGCCTAGCAGCGCTAGCAGCCAAACACATCCACTCTTGGTTTGGCTGGGAGTTGAATGGTTCGTGGTGGGAGAGGAAGACGCCGGTGACGGTATAGGCCGATTGTTCTTTTGCTGTTGGGAGGGATTCGGTCTGGGGGCCTGCGATTGGCGATGTGATTGCCTTTGTGCCGGTAGCGAGCTTCTCGCTAGTTCTTCGGCTCGAACGGCCCGCTGTTCGGCCTTTTTTCGAGCCTCTGCTTCAATAGAAATTTTTTTCTTTGCTTTCCTATTGGCCTCCTTTTCGGCAGACCTGGCTTTGTCTTCTGCCCTCCGGCGAGCTGCCACTTCGACTGCGATCCGCTCCTCTGCCTTCTTGTTTGCCGCCGCTTCAGTTTTCTTAGAAAGTAACTCTGCGTTCTGGCGAGCTACCGCCTCTGCTTTGACTTGCTTCTCTAAGTCCTGACGAACTGCAATTTCCGCAGAAAGCCTTTCCCCGGCCGAGACTGCCTGGTAGTAGGGGTAATGAGGCGATCGCTGTTTTAACCATTTTCTTTCGATCTTGCCCGCTTTCTGCAATTCTTCCAACCAAACACTAGCCGACTGCTGTTCGGTCTTCAAGACCGTTGCCACTTCCCTCGAGGTCATAGGTTCATGTTCCAGAATCTGCAACATAGTTTCCTCTACATCTGCGAAAGGTCTATCATTAAGTGCCAAGTCCTGCTCCGGCGCAGTGATCTTCAAAGCTAGGGACCAACTTTCGACCGCCCATTGCGCGGCCTCCGCAGAAAAGCCATACCGCTTCTGTAAACGCTGGGAGAGCCGTAGTGCGTGAGCTATGTTACCCTGTGGTTGATTTTGTAATTCAAATGGAACGTGTTCTAGAAGCGTATGGACTAGAAGAAATCGTTCTCTAGGATACGATCCACACAGGTCGGCCAGCAGAGCACTCACGCGTTCAGGTTCACTGAGCAGAACCTGGCCGTAGTCTTCAAGCAACTGACGTAATACTTCCTGAGAAATTCGATTTTTCACTATAAACGCACTTCACCTTCGCGGTTGCCAAATTGAATCCGCAAGCCGGACGAGAGGTTGATGGCTTCACCAGGATCAATTTCAGTAAGCTGTCCGTTCACGTTTTGTCCCACCCACCTATGCGTGGATAGGTTGCGTACCCTCCAAACTTGTGGATTCTTAGTGTGCTGAATGATTTCCGCGATCGGAACATCAAACTCATAACTTCGATCTCTATCCACATGATGTGGATAGAGCCGCGTGTCGTGGTTGAGCATCACTACATCGGTGTGGTCAATACGCATACGCGGCGGCAAGCGGTACGGCGAATTGCATTCCCAGCAGGTCCTAGAGCTGCCACCGGAGTTGCGCAGTGCGTCCGGATCATAAAAATTCTCGACTTTGCACTGCATGCAATAGAAGATCGAATCTCGTAAGCGGATCAAGGCACTGGTCCATTGGCTTTCCCGTACCCGTTTCTTTGGATCATGCAGGCCTTCTGTAAACGAGCGGGTGAAGAGATCTTGTACAAAATTGGGGTAAAGCGGCCACAATTTTCGCGCGTTGTCATGATGGACAGGTAAGGGACGGTTGCTATCGTCGTTAGGGTCAAAAATAAAAATTGGATGAGTCCCGTACAGACGGGTTTTGGCCGGCAAGTCGAAGCAGCGGATCTGCGTCTCGCGCGCCCCCTCGAGCGGGTGATGGTTGACAAGCATATAGAAGAGAAGGACTGCGAGAGAAAAGAGATCAGTCTGGCTTCTAGGGCTGGCCTCGCCGCGTATGATCTCCGGAGCCATAAAGCCGACCGTTCCGTCGATGGCACTACTTTGACCATCAATGCCTACATTGTCATTGTCACAGATCCGTATTTCGCCGTTTTCAGGATCGAAAAAGACGTTACCGAAAGAAATATCGCGATAGCATAGCCCTTTGGCGTGGAGTTGCCGATAGTTATACGCCAATTCGAAACTTGCAGTCACCAGCGCTCGGAAGTTAGGCAGCACCCGGCGCGCTACTAAATCAGTCATACCGACAAATCGGTAATCCCGCAGAGGCATAACATAGCCAAAGCCTGGTCGGTCTGTTGCCTGAACCAACTCCTGTGGCCAGAGAAAGCGGTCGCTAGGCGGGCCTTTGTCAACTGCGTATTTTAGCCGTTCCTTCAGATCCTGGTCTTGGCGCAGATAGTTAGGAAAGTACCATTTCAGTGCCACAGTTTCGTCTCTGCTACCGGAGTTCAAATGCCCCCGTCGCCCTCGGGCCCGATAGACTTCTCCCTGGCCACCGCCACCAAGGAACTCCTCAATTATATAGGACAGATTCGTGGACTCTGTCCGTACCATTTCGTTAGACCTAAGAAGTTGATTCATCAAGTGCTCCAGGACTCGGAGGAAGAAAGAAAAAGGTTTGTATTGATAAGAGCCAAGTAGAAACCCCTGATACAGCGAAACTTGCAGACCTCCAAGGGACATTACGTCCTAGAAAACCCCCAAATCAGGATGCGCTTTGGATGAAACAAAGCGTACATTCATTGTATTCGACCAAATCACCCGCGTTCCCATCTCCACTCGGTACGAAACTGTCCCCATCAGTTACTCCTGCTGACTGTTGGCGGTTGCGATGATAATTGAGATATCGTCACCACTACCGTCTTGGGAAGTGGCTTCTAACCAGATTGGCAAACTATTGGCAACCGCTGTTAGGCCTTCTCGTTTGATGGCACTGTGGAGGTCTCTTGCCACCTTTTTGAAATCGGAATCGTTGGCGAAGGAGTTTGCGTAGCCATCTGTAGTTAGCATGACGAGTGATGGCGGCCTTTCATCAATCTGCTGGAAATGAACATTGACGAATCGCCAAGCCTCTTTCGAACACAGTGAGGTTGTGTGATTAGCGATCAGATTGCTGTCCGCCGGGAAAGGGGGGCGCGTAACTTCCCCTTCTGACGAAACTGTCAGCATATCGCCGTCACCCAACTGAATGTACAGATGAAACTCTGGTGTAAGGAGAGCCGCTAAGAGAGTCGCACCGTAGAGCCGCTCTTTCGGAGCATCAGATTGTACTAGTTTCCCGCCTTCCTGAACTGGATTGTCGGTGGCATGCTCATAGACAGATGCCCGCCACCTGTTCACTAGAAGTTTGGGCAACTGTTGGCGGAAATGCCGGTTGAACTGGGCCAAGTCTTTCCGAGTGCTACCGCTTAGGATCAGGGGCAGAATTTCGCTTACCAGCAGCATCTGAGTCTGTTCTACTGCAAGAAGGGCGCCTATGTCGCTTCGAGTGTACTCGCTACCACCGTGACCGTCGGCCATGCATAGCACTGCGACCGGCCTCTTCCCCTCGGCCATCCACCAACTTAATGCGTCTTGGTTGGGTTCGCCGTTGCGTCTATGGGCGGCACCCCGCACGGTTGCGCTCAATACCTGCCAATCGCTGGCGCCGACTCTGCCATTCAAAGGTATTTGGTCGCTACTTTCTTCCTTGAGCACAATGCCAGATGGTAACGCAGGTTTTGCACTATCTTTGGCAGGTCCTTTCTTACCAGACATCACCTTCCTCAATGTCCTCTTCCTCGGGAGGAGGAGGCAGGGGAACATTCGCGGATCGGTCCCCCTGCTGGGTCTGGCTTGCTGGTGAAGAGGCCGCCTTCAGAACGGCGGTCGATACCCATTTAATGAATCTAACTAGGCTTTCGGCATTGTTGGCCTGCAGGGGCTCCAGTTCTGGGTGGCCGATGAAGCGTTGCAGGACGCTCTTTTCGGCGTCTCCGCCGATGGCTATGGCGAGACGCACTGCCTTCTTGCCCCAGGGCTGAGCCATCAGGTCGCGAAGGCCGACTCTGACATCGTCGGTGGGTTGGCCATCGGAGAGGAGAACGAGGACAGGCGGCAGGGCCCGCTGGGGCATGATTTTTGAATCAAGTTGCTCGGCAACTATCTGCAGTGCCTTACCCATGTCGGTCACGCCGTTGGCCTCCAAATCCTCCCAGAGGAACTTATCGACCGGCACAGGATTGGCTACTTGCCAACTGGCGCCGGTGGAAAACTTAACGACGCGAACCTTCACTTCCGCGTTGGGATTTTCGGCCGCAGCTTGCCGCATGTAAGGCAGCGCTTCCTTAACCGCGGTGTTAAGCTCCTGAATCTTTTCACCATGCATCGAACTGGAGCAGTCCACAATCCAAATGAAATGAAGCGGCCTGCGCGCAAGCGGGCCGCCCGGGAGTTTGGGCATAGCTCTTATTCCTTTCAATGGGTTCTCGGCGGGAAATCCGGTTCAATTCACCGTCGAATTGGGGAATACCTGTAGAGGTCGTGCCCACCGACTGCACGCAAGCGCATTCTATCAGAAAGGATGCCCATCCAACAACTCGGGACCAGTCCCGGGACCACTCGTCAGCACACGCTCCACCGCCGGCAGTGCACCCACACGACGCTCCACCTCGGCCGCAGTCAACGCCTCGCAGATCAGATGCACGTTCGGCCCAGCGTCGATCGTGAAGTACACCGGCACGCCCTCATCCTCGCGCCAGGTCCGCACCGCCTGCAGCACCTCCAGCGTACCCGGCTGCCAGTAGAGCAGGCTCGGCGCGCTCGTCATCATCACCCCGTGCATCGCCAGCGCGTCCAGCTCCAGCACAGGGCCGAGTTTACCGATATCGCGCTCCGCAATCGCCTGCCGCACGGTCTCCAGCCACGTCCCGACACACCGTGTGCGCGCCGCGTTGAGGGGGCTTGTCGCCGCCAGCCGGTGTCCGCTGCTGCTGCTGACCCGCTTGGCTCCTGTGCTGACGATGGCGATCACATCCCGCAGCGCCCAGTGATCTTCACTGTGCAACTGGTGTGCAACACTCCGAGAATCGAGAAGTGTACTGCCTTCACTCTCTCCTCCCTCCCATCCCCGCTCCCATTCGACAAACCCCCCGAAAAGGCTGCGGCTGGCCGAGCCGCTCCCCTGGCGGGCCACCGCCGAAAGCCGCGCTGCGTCCAACCGGAGTCCCAGCGCCGCAGCCCCAGCCTCGGTCAGCGCGGCGAATCCGCTGGCCGAGCTCGCGATACCGGATGCCATCGGAAAATTGTTGTTGCTGACAACGCGGGCCTTGTCGGAAACGCCGGCGAGGGCGCGCAACCGGTCGAGGTGAGCGACAATACGCTCCGCAGAAGGCCCCACGAGCTGCTCGCCGTCAATAGCAACCGTATCCTCTGGCAGGCAGCCACTGTCGTCCCAGGCGACCGTCGTCGTTGTATGCGCGTCCGCCAGGGTCATGCTGATTGAATTGTTGAGTGGGATGTTCAAGTCTTCGAAGCCGCCGGCAACGCCCCAGTACTTGATGAAGGCGATGTTGCTGCCGGCACGGCAAGTGGCCTTGCGTTCAGACGGCGGACCGGTTGCGCGACCGCCAATCACGCTTCTCGTTCTGCCTGCTGTTCGCATCGACGCAACAGGTCGTCGATCAGTTCGTCATGCGCCCGGAAATGGATCTCTACGCCGTCATGCACCGGTTCGATTCGCGCCTGCCAGCCGATTCCCTCAACCAGCGCCAACTTCTCGACCACGCCCGCCCCCAGCCGTTTGAGTACGGCCTCTGCCTGAATGGGCGTCAATCCGGGAAACTCCAGACTCTCAGACTCGTACAAGTCGTCATCCTGAAAACGTGGATCGCGGCGGTCTTCCTCGTCCCCCAGGGATGGGGCGCTGATCGGCATCGAAAAACTCCTTCAAGTCCTCTTCGTGTAAGGCAACAATCCGACTCTATTCTGCCTCCAGCAGGGCGACGCCCACGTCGTCGCCCGCGCCCAACTCTTTGAGAAAACGGGGCACCAGCGCATGCAGCTCGGCAATCCGCTCCGCCGGCGTCTTATTGGGAAGATGAATGCGTCCGCCGGCCATTGTGTTATGACCGCCGGCCGAGCCGTTCCGGCCCGCGATGATGCGTACCAGGCGACCGGCCTTGGCGTTCGAATCCGCCGCCCGCACCGACATCACACCTTGGTCCCCGAAAATCCCCAGGCAAACGACCCAGGCGACATTTTCCATGCGCATCAACAGATCCGCCACCTCTGCCGCCATATCGGGTCGCGGCATATCAAATAGCAGGCTGATGGCAATATCGCCTGCCCTGTCCGCATCGTCTTCCGTCTCTTCATCACCCGCGGACGCATCCTCGCCCCCATCCTGTAGGTTCGACGGCGGACCGGAACTGCCGGGCGCCAGCATGCGCGACAACGCGATGATATCGAGATCGAATCGTTCCAAATCCGATCTGTAACCGTCCGTCTCTTCCTCGTCCAGGATCTCCTCCGCCTCCTCCTCGTCTTCTTCATCGACGGCGCTGGGCAGGGAGACCGAGTAGATTGTCGTGTTGGCTAACGCATCGCTTATGCTGCGGAAATACGTGCGCGGAACTTGCACGTGTTCGATCTTGTTCAGCAGGTCCGTCTCGACAAGATGGCGTAAGGTCGAGTAGGCCCAGATATCCAGTGCCGACGTGTGCCGGCTGAGGCCCATCGTGTCCGACTTGATCCCATAAAAGAGGGCTGTCGCCAGTCGCGTGTCGATCGGTACTTCCGCCACCGCCAGGTATTCGCACAGAAGCGTCGAAGAGGCGCCCACCTCCGGGCGCACGTCGTGGACTTTGGCTCGCAGCTGGCTGCGCCGCGGGGGATGATGATCAATCGCGGCCAGCACCTCTTCACCGGGGTAGTCCGTGCTCCACAGCAGATGATTGGCCGCCACAGGCTGCGTATCGACCAGCATCACTCCGTCATATTCGCTCATCTCCTCCGCGGCCGCCCGCTGCGAAATGCGGACCTTGTGTGGCACGATCTCCCGAGCCATCGTATAGTTCTCGGCCCGGCCGATAATGCCGCCATGTCCCAGCGTGACCGGCGTACCCGGAGCATGAATTCGCAGCATCTCCTCCATCGCGCGCGCGCTCGCGATTGCGTCCGGGTCCGGATCGTTGTGCATCAGAACCAGGAGGTTGCTCTTCCCCTCCACCAGCTCAACGATCTGCTGAACTCTTCTCTCTGTAGCACTCCGCCGCCGCGCACCATAGCCTTCCGGCAGGGAGAGCACCATTGTGGGTGTTTCTTCCATAACTCGTCCGATGCCCTTTGAACCGCAGGTTCGATTGCCAGATTTCCCCCGGGCGATTGACGGAAATTGAGCAGGGCGGGGGTATTATACCCAACATATACCTTTCGCAAAAGCACCGTTTTTGGCGGATTCACGAGCATCTTCTTTGCGCCCCATCTGAGCGCTGACCCCGCCTTCACCGTCCTCCCGGCAATCGCTAACCTCAGGGTGCCGAACGCAGGTCATTCTCTCTCCTCAATCCTCTTTCCTCGTTCTTTTGGGCGGTCGGGCCTATTCGGCCCTCCCTTGTGCGGGGGCTCCGCCCCCGCAA
>VYDA01000410.1:0-4102 GCA_009843665.1 Caldilineaceae bacterium SB0675_bin_29
CTGACGGACTCCACCGTACGGCCAGGCCTGGCGCCTACACTGCGTCTCGCCCAAAGACGGTAAACAACCCCAGCCACCGCAGGTATGATTCCCGCGCCGGACTGTCTCGACCCCAAATCTGATTCGCACCCCGATGACAGTATTGAAAAACACCGAGTGGAAAGTTATTGTGTACTGCTCTGTCTTTTCAGGGCGAATGGGATCACAGATTTCCAGGAACTGAAGGGGTCAAGGCAATGACCAGGCCCGTCATTCTATTGCGTTGAAACAGGAATTCTTTTGGAGCTTCCGGCTTGCTGGTGTACTGCCGCTAACACCAATCTATTTCAATGGCCTCTGTAGATGTACGCAGGGTCAAGCACCCATTTCTCACTGTGCAATTCTTCAGTCAGGACACCGTTTCCAAGGGGTGTATACTTCCGCCCTGCCATAAGGAAGAGGTCTGGGTCGATTCGATACTGAGCCAAGCCTACCTCGAATGCGTCTCTGGCGCGGAAGAGCCGCGCCACTGCATTCCCCACGCTCCCCGCCAGGACATGTCCTCGCTCTTCCAGCATCGCCCCGAGTCTGTTGAAGTCGTTTCCCACGAAACCGGGCTTGGGGCCAAAGGTCAACGTCGGCAACGGTCGGAGCGACCCGTCCGGCTCCCGGATCTGGGCCTCTACTTCCCGCCACTGGCGGTAGGGCACCCGTACAAGCTGCTCCATCAGGTGAAAGAATGTGCACCGAAGGTAGGGCACTCCCAAAAGAAGAATATAGCCATCCAACTCATGCAGCTTCCAGAATGGACCGTCTTCCGCCCAGGCCGACGGCCCGTGACTGGCTGTCATCTCCCTGGCATGCGCTCCCAGGGCGGCGACGGAGTGGACCAGATGGAGGCTTCTCCGCGCCCCCGGGCGTGTTCTTGTCTCCTCGGTCAGACGGCCCATCTCCGAAGGATCAAGTGCAGGGTCGAAGATAGGATCGCCGCTTGCCGAATGCGAAAAGGTGAATGTTGGTACGGCAAGAGTACCCCCCGGGCCCAGAACTTTCAAGAACGCATCGACCAGAGCCTCCGCGCCGCCTTCAACGTACCCGATGCTGCTCATCGAGCTATGTACGAACACGATGGCGCCTCTGGGCAATCCCAGCGCGCGTAGCGCCTCGACAATTCTCTCCTCCGTCTGTGGGTCCCCCATTCTGCTTCCTCTCCTCTGTGCTCACAGCCTCCCAATTCCAGTCTGTTGTATCCCACCGGTTCTCTCCTGTCAACTGCCCGCAGCAGTCAGCCGTGCCAATATTTGACAATTTCGACCACACCGCATATGCTTCAACTATGCAGCCGGTTTCTCCCAGACAGACGGACCGTTCACACACAGAAGTCAACAGTGCAGCAGCAGGCGCAGCATCGCGCGTGCTGCGGTAGCGGGTAACGCTGGTTACACTGCGCCGTAGGCACCGACGGAGAGCCACGGCGCAGAAGAAACGCAGAAATGCGCCGTGGACTCAGCCCACGGCGCTTTTTTGTGGACGAATACATCTTCATGTTTCCGCCGCGAGGGCAATGTGAAACTGACAAGGGAAGAGGTTCGGCACGTTGCCGAGCTGGCCAAGTTACAACTGAGTGACGCCGAACTGGACGAATATGCCGGTCAGCTCGGGCAGATTTTGACCTATGCACAACAGGTTCAGTCTGTGGACACAAGTGCCGTCCCCCCAACGCCTCAGGTCCTTCCGCTCAGCAATGTGCTGGCGGACGACGAGTCGCAGGAATGCCTGCCAAACTCGCAGGCGGTCAAGAACGCCCCGGATTCTGACGACGGCTATTTCCGCGTCATCGCCGTCTTCGACGACGTCGGGGCTTAACAGAAAAACGCAAGGTGAATTAGCTTGAGGATTGCCGAAAAGGCCTGTGCCCGCTTCCAGCATGGAGGAAGGCAATGATGATGGGCGATCAAAAAGCAACGAAGCAGTTGACTTCGCTTGGCGTAGCAGAAGCGCGTGCCGGCTTGGCTGCAGGCCAGTTTACATCCGTCGCACTGCCTACGGCATGCCTTGAGCGGATCGAGCGGGTAGACGCTACCCTACATGCCTTTTTGCGAACAACACCGGATGAGGCGCTCGCAGCGGCTTCCCAGGCCGACCGTGAACGCGCCAGCGGAGACGCCCGTCCACTCCTGGGAATCCCAATCGCCATCAAAGACGTTCTGATGACCACTGGGATCGAGACGACTGCCGGCAGCCGCATCCTGCGGGGCTTTGTTCCCCCCTACTCCGCCACCGCCGTGCAAAAGCTGCAAGCAGCCGGCGCGATTATACTTGGCAAAACCAACACCGATGAGTTCGCCATGGGGTCGAGTACGGAGAACAGCGGCTTTGGCCCCACCCGCAACCCCTGGGACCCGGAACGCGTGCCGGGCGGCAGCAGCGGCGGCTCCGCGGCCGCGGTGGCCGCAGACGAGGCGCCGGCGGCACTCGGAACCGACACCGGCGGCAGCGTTCGCCAGCCCGCTTCGTTCTGCGGTATCGTTGGATTGAAGCCCTCGTACGGTCGCGTCAGCCGCTACGGGCTTATCGCCTACGGCAGCAGCCTTGACCAGATAGGGCCGATCACCAAGACGGTCACCGATGCCGCTCTGATTCTTGAACTGATTGCTGGTGCCGACCCGCACGACAGCACAACTATGCCGGTGAATGCGCCCGACCTTTCGGCGGCTCTGACCGGCGACATAGAAGGGATGCGGATCGGCATCCCCGAAGAGTATTTCGTCGAAGGCATCCAGCCGGAGGTCGAAGACGCAGTTCGTACTGCCATCGATCATTTCGCCTCTCTCGGGGCGGAGATCGTACCAATCGGCCTGCCCAATACGGAGCTGGCTTTGCCAGTCTACTACCTGGTCGTTACCGCAGAGGCCAGCGCCAACCTTGCCCGCTACGATGGCATCCGCTTTGGCCTCAGCGTTGACGGTGATTCAATATTCGACCACTTCCGGCAGACGCGCGGCGCCGGGTTCGGACCCGAAGTGAAACGCCGCATCATGCTGGGAACCTATGCTCTCAGCGCCGGCTACTACGACGCCTACTATCTGAAGGCCCAGCAAGTTCGCACGCTTATAAAGCAGGACTTCGACCGGGCATTTACCGACGTCGATGTCATCCTTTCGCCGACCTCTCCAACCACCGCGTTTCGCATCGGCGAAAAAGTGGACGATCCGCTCGCGATGATATTGACCGATATTTTCACCACCAGCGCCAATCTGGCCGGCCTGTGCGGGATCAGCGTTCCCTGCGGATTCGACGCCGGCGGACTGCCCATCGGCCTGCAACTGCTCGGTCCTTCGCTGGGTGAAGAGAAGATTCTGCGATCTGCCTACGCCTACGAACAGAGTACGGAGTGGCGCCTGAGGAGACCGGTACTGTGAACGCCGTCTGTTCTTTGAACCAAAGGAAATGCCTGACTGAGTTGGCTGACAAAGGCCTCCTCAGGTCAACCCCCTGGGCATCAGCTCTGAGCGCAGCCGGTGCAGCTGGCCGGCAACGGCTCGGTTAAGTCGCCGACCGTTGTGGAATCGGCTGAAAAGGCTTGCATCGGAAACGCAGACGCTTGGGCCCGCCCAAAGCATCTGGCAGGCATCGAAACTACCTGTCCCCACACATAGAGCCAACTAGAGACGAATATGATACTTATGAATACTCCTGAAGTTCCGACCGCGATAGGGCCCAATACCGGCTTCGACCAAATAAACCAATCTGCAGGCTTGCGACGTTCGCTGGAGAGCCGCCTGAGTACCCGCGTCAAGCGTGTGCCGCCCTCTCCGATTCGACGCTTTTTCGATCTCGCTACGACCATGGATGACGTGATCAGCCTGGGAATAGGAGAGCCTGACTACGTAACCCCCAAGCCCGTTCTCAACGCCGGGACGGATAGCCTCCTACAAGGGGATACCTCCTACACGTCCAACGCCGGCACATTGGAATTGCGGCAAGCCGTGGCGGATATGCTGACGAAACTCTACGACGCGCCACCATATGAAGCAGGCACGGAAGTGCTCATCACCGTCGGCGTCAGCGAGGCAATGTACATCGCCATGCAGGCATTGCTCGACCCTGGTGACGAAGTGCT
>VYDA01000410.1:4112-10643 GCA_009843665.1 Caldilineaceae bacterium SB0675_bin_29
CGAAGTGCTTGTTCCCCAGCCCTGCTTCGTATCCTACACCGCCGACGTGATTCTGGCCGGAGGTACCGTTGTTGACATTCCCACCTACGCAGCCAACAACTTCGTCCTGACCCCGGCACAACTTGAGGAAGCCATCACCCCGCGCACAAAGGTCCTGCTCATCGGCTATCCCTGCAATCCAACCGGGGCCGTTATGAATCGTGAGGAACTCTCAGCCATCGCCCACGTAGCCGAAAGGCACGACCTGATCGTGATCTCAGACGAAATCTACGATCGCCTCGTCTACGACGACCACGAGCACGTCATGTTTGCCGCCCTGCCTGGCATGGCCGAGCGCACCATCCATCTCGGCGGAATGAGCAAAGATTACGCCATGACCGGCTGGCGCATTGGCTACGCCGCAGGCCCGGCCGAACTGCTCGGCGCCATGCGTCGTATCCACCAATACCTCATCATGTCCGCGCCGACCGGCGGTCAGGCCGCCGCCTTGCGTGCTCTAACAGACCCCGACGCCGAATCCGCCGTGCAGGAGATGGTGACCAGCTACGGCGAACGCCGCCGCTTCCTCGTCGACGGCCTCAACGAAATCGGACTGGACTGCTTCGAGCCAAAGGGCGCATTCTACGCCTTCCCCAGCGTGGGACGCACCGGCATGGACGAGTATGAGTTTGCCGAGAAGCTCCTCAACGAGGAACGTGTGGCCGTCATTCCCGGCAGCGGATTCGGCGCAGGGGGCGAAGGCCACGTGCGCTGCGCCTACCCGGTCGAAATGCCGAAACTCGAAATCGCCCTGGAGAGGATGTATCGGTTCCTGAGGCGCTACGGAGTATAGCAGCACCTGAACTCGAGCTTTTCGGGCTCTCCTGGTGTCCCCTGCTATTCACCCCGCTGGCAAAGTGAGACCGGTTACTGGCTTGGTGTCGGAGTTGGACTAGGGGTCGGCGTAAGTTCAGATGTCGAATCGGGAGTTGGCGATGGGGTGACTGTCGGCGTGACCGTCGGTACAGTCGAATCCACGCGCGGCAGCAGCAGTTGCACAGGCAATGAGGAAATCGTAAGCGACATCGCTGCCGAAGCATCGATTCTCCCGTGACCGAATTTGTCGTCCTTGCTGGTATCTCCCAAGTCGACCGCGCTCTGCTGAATCACCGCTTCCACCTCTGCTGAGGACAAGCTAGGGGCTGCAGACAGAACAAGAGCTGCCAGTCCCACCACGTGAGGCGTCGCCAGGCTCGTTCCATTCACTGACCGATACTCGTCATGCGTCGGGGGAAACGGGCTGTAAATGCTGACACCAGGCGCCGCGATATCTACAAAGGTGCCCGCGCTTGAGAACCAGGCGTGGGCATCGTCTTTGTCAGTCGCGCCGACCGCTATCACGTTATCGAGCGCGGCGGGATAGGTGACGGGATTCCCCTGTTCATAGAGATTTCCAGACGCCGAGAAAACAAGCGCCCCTTCATTCGCGGCGTAGTTGATCGCGCTCTGCATCCCAAATGACGGACCAAAACTGATGATACTGATGTTAATGACGTCTGCGCCCTCGTCCGCAGCCCAATAGAGGGCGCAGGTAAGGTTGCTGCTCACGCCCTGCCCCTGGCTGTCCAGAACCTTCACCGGCAAGATCTGGGCATCAAAAGCCAGGCCGGCAATTCCCCTTTCGTTGTGTGCAGCGGCCGCCACGACCCCAGCCACCAAGGTTCCGTGACCGTAATCGTCGTCCGCTTCGGTGTCTTCGTTGACAAAATCATACCCCTCCAGAACACGCGCCGACAGCTCAGGATGGTCCAGGTCGACGCCGGAATCGATCACCGCAACAATTACATTGCTACCTGTGGAAACCTTCCAGGCCGCTTCAGCCTCGATCTTGGCCAGCGCCCACTGTTTGTCGTAGAAAGGGTCGTTAGGTGTGCCCTCATCATTCGTGGACCGCGGAGTGGAATGCATTTCTCTGGTTGCGACACCGCGAATTTCAAGACTCCGGCCTTCCGCTGCGGCATACTCACCGGTTGTGGCCGCGAAGATGAGAAAGTCCGGTTCCGCGTATTCCACCGCCGGATCCAGCATGAATGCCTCTGCGGCCTCCAGTTCCGTTCCCGGCCGCACACTGTGCAAATGGACTGAGCCGCAGGATATCGAGGAGGGACGCAAATCAAACTTTTTGGCCGTCTCCGTCATCGAAACGGAGGAAAACCCGGAATTGAACTTGATCAGGATGCGGCCGGACGCGTAAGTATCCTTTTTCCCTATCAGTCTTGGTGACCGCGGTCTACCCGAACAGGAAGAAAGTGTTGAGAGAAGGAGAATGAGGCAGAGAGAAATGAAAACTGAGCGATTTTGGGACGAAGTAACCATTGAAAAGCAGCAAAGAAGCGCCAATAGCTCCGCAGGTCCGAATGTTTGAATTTGCAAGCTCTGGGCTCACGCCTCTGACAAGCTGACGAACGCTTCAGCGCTGTTCCACAGGCCTCAAGGATTATATCATATCAAGAAATCCAGTCTACAACGTTTTTCAGTAGTAGCAGCGCCCCCCAATTGGGTTTCAACCAGCCTCAATCCTCCTTGCTCTTGAAAAGCGGACCCGTCTGCTCAGACTTTCATTCCTAACTGCATTGTCAATCCAGTGTCCCCGCCAACCTGCCAGTGACCTCTCGGAATCCCTATCCCGCCCGGCAACTGACAACACCTTTAGTCTTGACGCATCCGCATGAGTCGATTACCATTTTTATTGACAACGCTCACCCTACTCCTCAGATTAGCACCATATCAAAATGCCTGAACAGACAATCCTCATTCGCAATGCACGTATAGTCGACGGCTCGGGCTCTCCCTGGCGCTACGGAGATGTAGCCCTGACAAACGACCGCATCTCGGCAGTCGCCCCGCCTGGCGCCATCCCAACCGGGAACTGCGCCGAGGTCGTGGACGCGGACGGGCACGTTGTCTGTCCCGGATTCGTCGACATCCTCAGTCACTCGATCCTGTCGCTTATGGTGGATGGCCGCAGCCTCTCCAAGATCTCCCAGGGCGTCACCACGGAGGTGATGGGCGAGGGATCGACGCCCGCCCCCGTTGGCGGTAGAAACAGCGCTGAGATGCCCGTTCATCAGTTCACGCAACTGCTGAATCCCGAATGGGCCGAGCGTATGGCCACCTGGACCCGGTTCCGCGACTGGTTGGAGGCCATGACCGATGAGGGCGTTTCACCCAATATCGGCTCTTTCCTCGGCGGGGGCACACTTCGCAAGTATGCCATGGGAATGGACATGCGTCCGCCCACCGACGACGAGACGGCGACGATGAAGCGCGTTACCGCCGACGCTATGGAGGAAGGCGCCTTCGGCGTCTCTTTCGCGCTCATCTACCCGCCTTCCAGCTATGCCGCGACCGACGAAATCATCGAGATCGCCAGCTCCTTCCGGCCCTACAACGGCATCTACATCACCCACCTGCGCTCGGAAGCCGACGCCTTCCTGGAAGGGCTGGAAGAGGCCCTGTCAATAGGACAAAGTGCCGATGTCCCAGTCGAAATCTATCACCTGAAAGCGGCCGGAACCCGCAACTGGCACAAAATGGCCTCAGCAATGGAGCGCATCACCGAGGCCCGGTCACAAGGAACCGATGTCACTGCCGACATGTACTCTTACCCAGCTGCAGGAACCGGTCTCACCTCCGTCTTGCCGCCTTGGGCTGCAGCCGAAGACAAGCTCTATGAAAACATACGCGACGGTGCCATGCGGGCCAGGATCAAGGAAGCGGCCCTCAATCCAACCGGTGACTGGGAAGCGATGGCCGACCTGGTAGGGCCGCAGGGCGTGATGCCTGTTGGCTTCCTCAAGGAGGAAAACCAGCAGTATGTGGGTAAGCTCCTCTCGGAAATCGCAACAGAAATGTGCGTGGACTGGCCCGACGCGGCTATGGATCTTCTCGCATCCGAAGAGCAGCGCATCAGCACCTTCTACTTCGTCATGAGCGAAGAGAACCTGGGGCGCCAGTTGCAACAGCCCTGGATCATGATCTCCACCGACGCCGGTGGGTTGGACCCATCCTGGGCCGCGCCAACCGGTCCCTACCATCCACGCGCCTACGGCACCTACAGCCGCGTTCTGGGAAAGTACGTGCGCGAAGAAAAGGTAATTTCGCTGGAGGACGCAGTGCGCAAAATGTCTTCGGCACTCTGCGACCGGCTCGGGCTGCGCGACCGGGGCCAGCTGCGCGAGGGCTTTTTCGCCGACGTCGTCATCTTCGATCCCGAGACAGTCGGCGATCGGGCAACATTCACCGACCCGCACCAGCTATCCGTCGGTGTGCGCGATGTCTGGGTCAACGGCGAACGAGTCTATAAGAATGGCGCGCACACCGGGGCGACACCCGGCCGCATAGTGTCCGGTCCGGGACGGCCAGCATGACCGCTCCCGCTGCCGCCCCTGTCTTCAGAGGCCAACCCGCTCCGTTCTCCGGGAAACCAGCCTGATGTCTATCTCTTCCACTATCGAAAGCTACCTGGAGGCCGCGGACACCGGAACGGCCCATACGCGCCGCACTTACCGTACGGCCATGAATCTTTTCCGCCAATATTTGGGCGAAAAGGGGATCCCGCCGGAAGTCAAGGACCTTGAAGACCTCGATGTTGACCGGTTGCTTGCGTTCTCTACCTGGCTCCTGGAGGCGGCCAGTATCGGTCAGCGAACGTTGACCACCTATCTGGCTGCGATGATGGCCTGGGTGAGCTACCTGCAAGTACGGGGCTGGTTGCCATTCACCCCGCAGGAGTTGGCCCGCTTGCAGGAAGGGATCAAGCACGTTCGAAGGAACCAACGCCCACCGGAGTTGATACCCCATCCCCCCCGGCCTGAGGAGATGGAACTCCTGGTCTCTGCAGCACGCGAGACCGTCCTGCGCCGGCCAGATGATCCACGCGAACGGCTCGCCAAGCTGCGTGACATCGCCATCGTAGAGACACTGCGTTGCACGGGGCTGCGCGTCGGCGAACTGGTCAGCCTCACGCGCAAGCAGTTGGAAGACCAGGATAGGGCGGTGTGGGTCGTTGGCAAGGGCAACAAAGTCCGCCGCGTCTACTTCGACGAACGGTCATGGGACGCGATTCACCGTTACTTGCAGGCGAGGCAACAGGTCGACGGCGCCACCGGCCGCCCACTGTCCGAGCTGCCGGTCTTTGCCCGCCATGACAGAAAGGCCGGCTCGAAAATACTGCCCCTGTCCACACAATCCGTCCAAAACACCATTCGCCGCCTCGCCGAGACCGCAGGCCTGGGCGCGAAGGGCATAACCCCCCACGCCCTCCGACATTATTTCGCTACCCGAATCTACCAGACCACACATGACCTGGCCGTCACCCAGACCGCGCTGGGACACGCGAGTCCCAACACGACCCGCATCTACGCCAAGCTTGAGGATAACGCGGTGCGGGACGCCCATCGTGAGGCGTTCGAATCGAAATGAGTGGTGGGAAGCGGCTCGCGGCCAGCGGCCACAAACTCTACTCTCGACCATCCCCGGTGTGAGGGTTAGCCATCAGCAGCCAGTAAGGAACGAATCCGTAATACCAGGCAAGTAGTAGGGCGATTCGCAAACCGTGCAAGCCATCGCGCCATCCCTTAAGCGTGACAAAGCGGCGCCGCAGCTCGCGTACCGGCTGAAGAACCAAATTGTGCGGTTGCGGTCGAACGTCCTCTTCTCCGAGAATCCTGGCTTCGTAGCTGGCGTAACGCCTTTGCTTGCGGTGAAACTGCCGCCAGTCTGCATAGTTGTAGTGCAGCAGCGGCTCCGCCAGAATGCCGTCTTCGCCCTCCAGGATGACGACTTCGTGCACCTCCCTGCGCAGGTCGTAACGGGCAGAGCCCCTCCGCAAAAGGCGCAACTGATAGTCGGGGAAGAACCCTCCCCCCTGCATTTCATGGCCGACGATGAAGTTGCGGCGCGGGATCCAGAATCCGGCGCGGCGCCTATCCTCGCATGCCTGCAAGACCTCACGCGCCAGCGCTGGCGTGGCCCGTTCGTCGGCGTCAATGAACAGAATCCATTCACTGTTGATGCAGTCAAGCGCGGCCTGTCGCTGCCGGCCGTAGTCGTCAAATGGACGCGCGACCACGCGTGCGCCCGCATCCTGAGCAATAGCACGCGTGTCGTCTTGGCTGCACGAGTCCCACACCACGACCTCGTCAGTCCACCCCTTCAGCGCGCCGATGCAGTCCGCAATGTTTTCAGATTCATCCTTGGTGAGGATTACTGCTGTTAGGCGCAAGGGCATCTGCTACATTCTCGACAATGGGAAACACACATCTGATTGGCTGCCCGCGACCAAGTGTTTATTGGCTATCCGCCCAAGCTCAGTACCTTTGCATAGGCGTCGAGCTGCTCCCCCAACCGGTCGCCGCTGAGTAGGCCGCGGGCAAACTGGCGGCGGGCGGCCATCCCGTTCAAGGCCAAACCCAGGTGCAAGAGTGGCCGCAAAAGCAGAGGGAACCCCTGCGGATAGCGGTGTGCATTTTTTCTGAAAAAGCGGAAACG
>VYDA01000532.1:0-6036 GCA_009843665.1 Caldilineaceae bacterium SB0675_bin_29
GCAGAGGCGCTAGCAGGTCAGCTGCAGCTGGACGATATGCCGGTGGAACGGCTCTATTGGGGACTTCTCATTTTCGATGTGTTGCCGGTTGATGGCGATGACGAAGAAAAGGCGTCACCGATCGAAAGGGAACTGAGCGAAAGGCTGCGGCTTCGAGGAAAGACGCAGGGACTGATGCGCCAACTCAGGATGGTCAAGAAACAGCTGCCGCAATTGACCGAGGTACAGAAACGGCCAAGCGAAGTTGTGGCTATTCTCGACGGGGCGCAGCCGGCTGTTTTGCTGCTGCTATCGCTTGTGAAGGAGGATCCCTTGCTGCACAGGCGATTGAACTGCTACGTGCACAGATGGCGGCACGTTCGCCCCGCGCTGGATGGAAGAGACCTGCTGCAGATGGGATTGCCTCCGGGCCCGGGGTATGGGCAGATCATGCGCAGATTGCGCAAGGGTCTTCTCGATGGGGAGATTGAGGCGGGTGAGGCGGAACGCCAGCTGGCAGAGTCAATGGTACAGGAAATGTTGGAGGCAGCCTGAATAGCGCTGCCAGCACCCACGAGGAAATCTACAATGAAGATCACGGCGATCAGACCAGTTCTTGCGCAGGGGGAGCGAAAAACGTTCGTCTTTGTCAAAGTGGAGACGGATCAACCAGGGCTGGTGGGCTGGGGAGAAGCCACTGTAGAGGGGAAACCGCGGGCGGTGGCCGGCTGTGTGCAGGATATGGAGCCGATGATCCTGGGCTTCAGTCCGCTTGAGGTGGAACATTGCTGGCAGGTGCTCTATCGCAGCGGCTTCTGGCGTCAGGGGGTTATCGGTCTGTCCGCTCTTTCGGGGATCGACCAGGCCTTGTGGGACATCAAGGGCAAGGAGGCGGGCAAGCCGATCTATGAGCTTCTCGGCGGGAAGGTACGGGACCGTGTACGGATGTACACGCATTTTGGCGGCGACACGCCCGAGGCGATGGCGGAGAGCGCGCTTTCGAAGGCGGCGAAGGGTTGGGACGCGGTCAAGACGGTCCCGATACCGATCACAAATATCCTGGACGGGCCAAGGGTATTGGATGAAGCGGAGGCCGGGCTGAAAGCGGTGCGGGAGGCGGTCGGAAACGGCGTGGATATTTTGTTGGATATGCACGGGCGGGTAACGCCGCAGATGGCGATACGGTACGCTCATCGATTTGAGCCGTTCTATCCGTTCTTCATGGAGGAGCCGGTGCAGGCGGAGAACCCGGCGGCAATGGCGCAGGTAGCGCGCGCCACCAATATTCCAATTGCCACGGGCGAGCGTCTCTTTACTCGCTGGGGCTTTCGAGAAATCCTGGAAACAGGTGCGGCCAGCCTGTTGCAGCCGGACGCTTGCCACGCTGGCGGCATCAGCGAGATTCGGCGCATCGCGGCGCAGGCGGAGGTCTATTATGCCGGCCTTGCACCCCACAACCCTTACGGGCCGGTCTCGACAGCGGCGTGCGTCCACGTGGATTTCACGACGCCCAACTTTGTCATTCAAGAGATGGTTGACCCTGACGATTCGCCACTCTCAATGACGGAGTTCGTCGTTGAGCCGTTGTCGGTTGTGGACGGACACATAATGCCGCCTGAAAAACCGGGACTTGGCGTCGAGGTGGATGAGGCAGCATGCGCCCGCCATGCACCGGATTTCGGTTCGGAGGCAGTGCGAAGCTCCTCGCGGTCCTATCTTGCCCGCCACCGGGACGGGGGCGTCGCCGACTCGTGACCCGCGTTTGCGCCCTCCGGGGCGGTCCTACATCGAACTGACGTGGAGCTAACCCATGGCCCCGATACTCTCCGGCAAACGAATCGTACTCGGAATCAGCGGCGGCATAGCGGCCTACAAGGCGGTGACGCTGGCCAGCCGACTTACACAGGCCAATGCGCTGGTGGACGTGATCATGACTCACTCTGCGGCGAAGTTCGTTGCGCCGGTGACGTTTCAGTCGATCACGCAGCGGAGCGTTGCGACCGACACTTTCGAATTCTGGCATGATGCCGGTCGGTTGCGCATCGGGCACGTGGCGCTGGCGCATGCAGCAGACCTGTTCATCATCGCGCCGGCGACGGCCCACACCATTGCACGGCTTGCTCTTGGTCTGAGCGACGATCTGTTGAGCATCACAGCGCTGAGCTACAAGGGTCCGATGCTGCTGGCGCCGGCGATGGAGACGAATATGTGGACGCATCCGGCAACGATGCGTAATGTGCAGACTTTGCGGGATTGGGGCGTGGATTTCATCGGGCCGGCTGAGGGGCGGCTGGCTTCGGGCGAAGTGGGAGAAGGACGCGTCGCGGAGCCGGAGGAGATCTTTGAGGTGGCCTGTAAGGTGATTGGGCGTGGAGGACCCCTTGACGGGCTGCGGGTGGTGATCACAGCGGGCGGGACACGGGAGCCGTTTGATCCGGTCCGATTTGTGGGCAATCATTCGACCGGGAAGATGGGGGCTGCCCTGGCGCGGGCTGCGCGTGACCTTGGTGCGGATACGGTTCTCGTTCATGCACCGTTGTCAGTGCATCCTCCCGGCGGAATCACGCTCATACCGGTGCACACGGCCCAGCAGATGTATTCGGCAGTCATGGAAAAGCTGTCCGAGACGGATGTACTGATCGGTGCGGCGGCGGTGGCCGATTACCGCCCCACGGACAGCGCTGACTACAAGCTGAAAAAATCTCCGCAGCATCAGGTGATTTCGTTGGAGAGGACGCCGGATATTCTGCATGAGGTTGGCATGAAGCGGGGGGACGGCCGTCCTGGACCGGGCCTTGTCATCGGCTTTGCGGCGGAGACGAACGATTTGGAGGCGAACGCCCTCGACAAGCTGAAGCGCAAGAATCTCGATCTGGTTGTCCTAAACGACGTGAGCGCGCCGGACAGCGGCTTCGCGGTGGATACGAACCGGGTTACTCTGTTTGAGCGCGGCGGTAACCGCGAGGCCTGGCCTCTTATGAGCAAAGACGAGGTGGCACAGGCGATAATGCAGCGGGCTGTGGTGCGACTGGGGAGGCTGGACTGGAAGAGGTCTAAGCCTGGAAAAGAGGACGGCCTGACTGGAAGTTGAAACAGTGGTACTGAGAAGTCGAATCCTCTGCCGCGCAGACTCAAGCGACGAGCTGAACTGCCTACAATGCCTCTCACTGAAAAGCAGGAACGCGAGATTGCGGGCGCCCTGAGGGACATCGATCCGGCACAGGTCCTGGTAAACCAGCAACTAACGACGGGGCAGCAGGCGCAAAAGGGACTGTCGATGATCCGCATCGCGGAGGAAGTCGCGTCCTACCGCATGCGCGCCCGGCGGCCCGAACTGTCGCGGGAAGAGTCAATGGGGATGGCTCGTCAGGCGAACGCAAATGAAAAAGAGGTGACGGTGGTAAACCCCAGCCTAGAGTTCTCCAATTTTATACGAGACGTGCTTGACGCTCTGGAAGAATCGGGCGTCACGTATCTGGTGGGAGGAGCTGTCGCTGTATGGGGATGGGGGGAAGTCCGAACTACCCAGGACTTCGATGTCGTAGTCGATTTGCCAGTCGAACAGATGGCCAAGCTTTCGGAAGCACTAAAGGAAAGAGGTATGCTTGTGCCAACTGAAGTCATGCTGGATCTCTATATATCGCCGGCGGACTTGCCGATCAACGCCATCCACTTGCCCACAGGGTACAAATTGGAAGTCTTCCTACTGAGACCCAACGATGGCCTGCGGGCAAGCGCACTACAGCGTCGCCTACTTGTCGATTTCGGTCCTGCAATCGGCGAAGCGTACGTGCATTCCCCCGAGGATTTGATACTCTACAAGCTTCAGTACTACAGTCTGAGCAGCCAACCCAAACACATCCGTGACATTGGGAGTATCATCGCCACGGTGGGAGATGATAGCCTGGAACAGGACTACCTTATGCACTGGATCGACAGGCTGGACCTGACCGAATTCTGGATGGAGATTCGGAAACAGCTAGAGGGTCCAGATGGCTAGTACGGGGGTTCTGCCGGGCCCTCGTAGCCACACATGCCGATCCGCGGTGAGTTTACGACAGGCAGGTACATCTCATCTTCATGTGAATGCTCATTCGAATGTCGATCGCAAAAAAAGAATGGTCTATCATCCCATAGGCATTCTGTGCATACCCAGTCTGCCTGTTTGTTGCAGGCCGTGCATTTCATCGTGGGCGAATTGTTGCGCGCTAACATTCGAATGGGTTTACCGGCCCAGTTACCTGAACGCACAGCAAGTGCAGAAATCAGCAGTTCGGATGGGGTGCCGAAGTCATACTTATATTCGGCCTCTGTTCCCAGTTCAAATGCGGCGGCGATCTGTGTGGACATCCTCCTGGTTTCGCCGATTGCCCACTCGATTTCGATCTGTCTGTCGTAGTATATTCCGTTGATCAGAAAGTGGCTCAGGTGGCCGCAACACTCCAGCCAAATGGCCCGCAGGTATTGATCCAACTGGTCGAGGGTGGACTGGCCTGCAATTTCCAGATGCAGCCAATAGTCCGTAGACCAAATATCCTCAATCAGTAGGTGAAAAACCTTTTGCCGTTTCCCGGACCCCTTTGCATCGGATTCGATGGCGCTGGCACGCTGGGCACACGTTTGCAGATGGCGAGTCATTCCCCAGCGAGTGTAGTCCTTGCCACAAAATCCGCAGTTTCCCCTTGTTGCCCTTCTACGCTCCATTGTTTTCTCCTTTGCCATCCAGGGCTGTATCAGGAGTAGGAGAGGGTACAGTCACGTAGTATTAGTCGCTAACCACTACGACGATCCGATCGGTCTTCGTCCGGCCAAAGGTCTCGGGCGCGTACATTTCCTCTGCTTTGGCGGGGGGCGCAACGAAGGCGCCGGGCGTGGTGGCGCGGGCCAGATAGCTGTATTGGTAGACGCCGGCCCACAAGTATGAGGTGAAGGCCTCGGCGCGTTCGTCGCGCAGGTTCTGATGTTGATACCAGCTGTCCCACCAGCGGCGCCCGGTCTGAGTCCTGTTGGAATCCCTGGGGGGGTCAGCGGTTACGGCCAGATCCGGGTTAAGAATCTCCAAGCCAGCCGGCAAGGGGTCCACCAGAGCAACGTGGACTCGACGCGAAGGAGCGGCCATGGTCAGCTTGACGCGTACGCGGGCACCGGCTCGGATGTGCCAGAGGCCATCCTCGTCGCGACGGACGTCGGCGGGATCGTCCACGGCCTCGTAGATGCGCTCGACGGTGAAGCCGTGGTCGGCCGGCCCCAGGCTAAGGTCGACAGGGGCGTAGCGCAGGCCTACTCGGTAGTAGAGGCGGCCCTGGCCCTGTTTCTGGATCAGCAAAGGCAGGTCGTCTTCGGCGTCACCCGAGATTTCGTGTACGAACTGCATTGGCAGGTCAAGGCCTACGTTGTCCGTCGAACGACCCTGGAAGGCGCGGCTGGCGGCAAACTGCTCACCCAGCCAGATCCTGGCGACGAAATCGGGCGTCTGGGATTCGAAGGCTTGGAAATAACGGTCCAGGGCCAGGAGCACCCAGACGTTCTCCTGGGTATTACTCCAGCGGCCGGCAGTGCGATGGCCCAGCAGGCCGCGTACAAGCTTGGGTACCTGATCGCTATCGGGTTGATCGACGACAAGCGCCTCCAACAGGACGGCATCGGCTCGGCGGTTTGAGTGGAGCAAGAGGTAGTCGCCGTCGCTATAGCTGGAGGCAATCGTTGCGGCGCCGGCTGTTTCGGTCACTCGGTTGCTGATGAAACGGCGCATTTCGGTAACGGTCGATTGGGAGGCAGCATCGTCGGTGAGGACAAAGAGAAGCCAGCCGAGGCTTTCGAGAGAGAGACTTTCCAGTCCCGCCTCCACGACCAGTGATCGCGCTTTGGAGGGATCGTCGTCTCTGAGCAGTTTGCGTACATACAGGGCATAGGACGAGAGCCCGCGGCGGGCGTCAGTGCCGTACCAAGAAGGGAAGTAGCTCTCGATATTGCGGAGGTAGTCGAGAGAACGGTTCACCATTTGGTCTGGCACGGGGTACCCTTTGAGACGGGCGCGGGCGAGGGCATGGGCGACGT
>VYDA01000532.1:6046-10514 GCA_009843665.1 Caldilineaceae bacterium SB0675_bin_29
CTGTGGTAGGGCCAGATTTCGCCTCCTCGCCGCCAGATGGGGAAGCCACCTCCGTAGTCCTGCATGGCCTCCAAGGTCTGAAGGTCTTTTGCCATTGACTTTTCAATTTCATCCGGAGCGGGCAGGCCGGCGGCGTCGAATGCGGCGAGCACATCACGCAGCGCGGCCACGGCGAGGACGCGGGAGGCGATCTGCGCGGAGGAGTCGAAGGGGTATTGGACCAGATAGATGAAGGCGTCGGTCAGTGCCTGCAGGGCGGTGGAGGAAAGGGTTACCTCCAGGCCGCCATAGTCCGGGATAGCGCCTGCCGGCGGCCGGATTGGCTGCAAGACCGCGCCGCTTTCGTCGATTTCGCCGTAGACGGCGAAGGCTTCGGTGGTCGCAGGGGTGAAGACGGGCAGGCTGATCTCGGCCGCGTCGGCGGTGGACGGTTGATTGGCGTCGATGGCGCCGAACTGGAAGCGGGCCGTACCTGCGGCGGCCGTGGATGTTGGGAAGCGCAGTTCGACGCGGTCATTGGCGGGAACTGTCACGGCGTAGCCGGCGGCTCCTTCCACCCCGCTCTCTCCCATCAGGTTGGCGTTCGAGGCGCGGACGATTGCCTGCACTTCCATTGCCTCGTCGGTCTGGTTTTGCAGCACGACGGGCAGCTCGAAGCTGTCGCCGAAGTTGAGGAATCGGGGGGCGGAGGGACGCACCATCAGTGGCAGGCGGGCGGTCAGGTTGGATTCGCCGGCGCCGAAGAAGCGGCCACCGGCGACGGCGACGACCATCACTCTGTATCGGGTGAGATTATCAGGCAAAGTGACCTGAAAGCTGGCGCGTCCGTCCTGGCCCGTATGAATTTCGGGCGCGAAGAGGGCTAACGGGTCGAAGTTGAGCCGGGCCCGACTCGACTGCCCGCTGCTATCGTCCGCACTTTCTTCTTAGGCCGATTCATCGGCCATGGGCATGTCGGCCATAGCAGGGGCTGCCGCTTCCAATGCCATGGACCTCGATTGCATCGCTGTCTGCGGAGGTTGGGGGGTTCCGGTCGGCGCAGGTGTTTCGCTCTGCAAGGACAGGCTGCTGGCAAGCAGGAGATCATCGCGGTTGTAGTAGTCGCTGACGCCGCGACCGCGCTGGCGGTAGAAGACAGTCACGGGGTCGATGAGTTGGTAGCCGGTCAAGGCGAGGATTGCCTCGTCGACGACTACGACGGCAAACTCGGCGCCGGCCACGGGTGCACCGCTGGGGTCCTTTACCGACACATCGATCATGGTTTCTGCTCCAGGCCCCAGGCGGGCTTCCCTGGGCTGCGCCTCGACCTGAAGCGTACGACTCAGCGGTGGAATCGTCAGATTGAGCCTGCCGCGGGCGTAGGCTGGGCGGGGCGGCAGTCCGTGAAGCGCGTTGCCGGCATCATCGACGCGGTCGCCCGCCCCGACAATATCCACTTGCAGATGTATGTTGGGAATATGGTTCTCTTCGACTGGCACGCGCAGCGTGTAGGTGGGGCCTTCCATGGTGAACCGCTGGCTGGAGACGAGGCCGTCGCGCCGTAGGGTCAGGAGACCCTCTGCGGGGTAGAAGGGAGCTTGCACGAGGATTTCGGCCGTGTCACCAGGTGCATAGTCCTCACTGTCGGGAATGAGCTGCAGCTCCTCCCGTTTTAGGTTGGCGCTGGGAGGACGCTGACCGCCGGTCACCCAGCGGGTCAGTTCGGTACGGTTGAGCCGGCCGTCGCCGTCGGCAACGGTGGCGGTAATCCGGTACTCGCCGCCGACTGCGGTATCAAAGGAGCAGGTGGCGAATTCATATTCGTTGTCGTTCTGATCAGAGGCGTCCGTCGTCTCGACAGTGCACTCCTGCGTATCCTTTTCG
This sequence comes from Caldilineaceae bacterium SB0675_bin_29, assembly GCA_009843665.1. GTDB lineage: Bacteria > Chloroflexota > Anaerolineae > Caldilineales > Caldilineaceae > Bin5. Next base: position 7,910 of record VYDA01000532.1, read on the forward strand.
ACCTGGCTCCAGGCGCCTTGGCGATATTCCCAATCCAACAGAGCTGCTCTTACCTGCGCGCTGTGCCCCTGGATGGAAGTCCCTTCGATGTCGGTTACCACGACTTCGACCGACAAGGGCTCGCCCTGTTCGACGAAGTAGCGCGCTGTGCGCAGGCCGACGTAACGGTCAGCCGGATGGAGCAGGAGGGCGGAGCTGCTACTCCAGGCTTGGCGATTGACGTCGAAGACGGTCGCTGTAGCGTCAATGTGAGTGGGGAATGTCCTCGCCTCTTCGTGACTGTCGGCGTCAGAAACGGTCTCGTCGACGGAGGTGTGGAAGTCGATGCGGAGGACGTGCTGGCCGGCGGCGTCGGTGCGGGAGTTGAAGGATGCGTGACCGAGGTAGTCTGAATGTCCGGGATAGCCCCACCACGGGAGCCATTTTCCGAAGACAAAGTCGGACCAGTTTGGTGGTTCATAGGAACCTTCCGAGGCCGAGACGTCCCAGGTGACTTCGGCGCTGGGAAGCGGCCCGCCGGCAAAGTAGCTGGCGCTGACGGTCGCGAGGGCGTGACCGCCGGCAATGTGGGGGCCTTCGCTAAGGGAGGCGCTGACTTCATATTCGGGCCGGCGGAACTCCTGTATCTGAAAGACGTGGTCGTGGCGGGACTCGTAGTCGTGGTCGAATGCGGACTGCATCTCGATCCAGGCGTAACCCAGATTTACGTTGTCCGGCAGGTCAAACTGAAAGTGGAAGCCGCCCAAGGAGTTGATGTTGGCGCTCCCCGTGTGAATCAGATTGTTTGATGAATCGCGAACAGTATAGTCGAGTACGGTCGCCGCTCCTGCGGGCGGGAGGCTAAGGTCGCCTTCGGGGCTGCGTTCGGTAAGACGCATCCAGCCTTTGACGCTGACAGTTTCGCCCGGGCGGTACATTTTGCGGTCGTCAAAAACATAGTAGCGAACGTCGGCGCGCTCGGTGCGCTGCTGCCATCCGTTCCAACCGGTCTCAGTCCTGTAGTATTCGTAGCGGTTTTCGGGGAGGAAGGTTACGTCATCGCCGCGGCGGGCGATGAGCAGCTGGGAGCTGTTCCGTGGCAGCCTCAGACGGGCTGAGCCGGTCTCGTCGGTTAAGTCCTGTACGTCCTGCGGCCAGAGAGAGAGTTCAACACCGCTGAGCGGTGCACCTTCAGTCAGGCTGTTTGCCCAGACGTACATTTCGTCTGCATCGACGAATGCATCGAGGCCTATGTTGGTCACCTGGACCCAGCTGATAACACGCGACTCTTGAAGCTGCCGGTTCAGGAGAGCAGAGAGCATTCCCCCTTCCGGCTCAATGTACAGGATAGTGTGGCCGGTGTTGCCGTCGAGGGCACCGGTCAGATCGATTGCAGTTTCGATTACTGTGTCAAATTGACGGCTGATCTCCACTTTGCGCTCCAAGACCAGCTCGCCGGGAGGCTGGATCTGGTCGTCACGCCAGCGGTTACTCCGCCACTGCTGGTATTCGACGTACTGCTCCGGAATGACGCGATAGGCGCGCACATTTACCGCGTAGACATTGACCGTGTAAATAGGGAAAGTCGGTTTACCGTAGGGGTCAAGTATGGTAATCGGGCCGTGACTGCCTGCGGAAAGAAAGGCCTCCATGGGTCCGATTGTGAACTGGGTCTGCGCATCTTCACGGAGTGGCTGGCCAAAAATGTCGTTCAGGTCAGAGGCGATGGTTACGTCATAGGTGGTTCTTGCGTTTGTATTGCCAACGATCCAGATGGAATCACCAAAGAGTTCATAGGAGACGTAGTCGAGCTCGGGCTCAATCGTGATCAGTGATGGGTCGAACGACTCGGTGTCGATGGGATTGTTGAAGCGCAAGGAGAGAGGGCTGTTGGGCGGGCACTGGGCTCCTCCTCCCCAACCGCACTCCCGCTGGCGGAGGACAAACGGGCCGGGTGTTTTGAAGCTATAGCTCTGGGGATGGGCAGTAACCAGAGGTCCTTCGGCAGAGGGGGTGCCAGGTGTGAAGGTGACTGTCAAGGTCGTGTCCGGGGGCAGAGCTTCATCGGAGACGAACGCCAGCCACCTGTTTTCCGTTGACCTTGCTGCCAATCGCCGGATGCGCGGGTCGGCGGCGACTTCTTCCTGGCTCGCCATGCGGACGGTGAATCGGCTGCCTTGGGCGGTCACCTGCGTGTGCTTGAGTACTTTGGCAGGATCGATGTCCTGGTCGAAGGAGGCGAAGAAGACGGGGTCGCGCCTGACGGGTCCGCCGGTCGGCCAAGCGTATTGGAGGGACGGCGGCGGCGTACGGAAGGTCCAGCTGACTGGCTCTGCCAGCTTCGTCCCGTCTGCGGACGGTATTCCTTCAGGAATGAAGGCGGAAAACTCGGTTGCCATGGGCATTCTGGCAGAACCGTCAACGCCGGCCTCAAACAGGAGAGTCCTGGAACCGACCCAGCGCCAGCGTCCGGGCACGGCTGGTTGTAGCTCAACTGGAATGTCCCCCGCGGCCAGCTGCTGGTGGCTGGTGAGAGGAACCATGGGCAGGTTGAAGGTCACGCTGAGTTGGGGAGCGAGAGGGACATCTCCTTCCGGTGCAAAGCGGAGGACTGCCAGAGGTGCGC
>VYDA01000706.1 GCA_009843665.1 Caldilineaceae bacterium SB0675_bin_29
TGGCGGAAACTCTTAAGAGAGAAGATATAGAATTTGGTCCGATCGACAGAGTAGAGACCTGGGAACCCGGCAGTGAAAGGGAGATACCGGATCTCGTCTGTTTTGATGATAAAGGGGAAAAGCAAGTACTGATTGAAGCGAAGTTCTGGGCTGACCTAACCAAGAACCAACCGAACCAATATCTCAAGCAGTTGCTAGAAGATAGGCAAGATGGACCTGCTGCTCTTCTGTTCGTCGCGCCCAAGGCGCGATTAGACTTGCTGTGGCCTGAACTGTGCGAACGGGCGAAGGGAAAGTTTAGGTTGACCAACATTTCGAATTCGGGCCCAGTGTGCAGTGCCACCATAGGGAGCAACAGCCATCACCTGCAGTTAACCAGTTGGGCAACTCTGCTCGAACATATGGGAAATGCGGCCTGCGGTGTCGAAGATAAGGTCGCCTCAGCCGATATCCGGCAGTTGCGCGGCCTCACAGACCGGATGGACGGGGATGCTTACATTCCCTTACATCCCGAGGATCTGGCGTCAGTGTCCGCGCAGCAGATGCTAGATGTGGCGCAGCTTGTCGACGATGCAACCAACCACGCGAAAGAAATGGGCTGGGTAGATACGGACGGGTTAAGCGCTTCATCGTGGGAAACTGGGTACGGCCGGTTCATCCGCATAGGTGGTGTAGAAACTTGGTTCGGCATTCACTTTGGGGCTTGGGCACTGCACTGCGATACACCCTTGTGGCTTTCATATTGGAAAGGCTACCAGGAACAGCTGAAACAGGCTGAACTGACACCCAAGAAGGTTGAAAACGAAGACAGATTGTATATTCCGATTCCGTTGTCTCCAGGAGATCAATATAACGCAGTGTTGAATTCCTTGGTCAATCACTTGGGGGAACTTGCGCAACGGTTTGATTCCGCCGTGAACAAGACGTTGGACCGTGTCGACACTGACTTTTACCGGGTGTGGCGTCAACAGGAGCGGGGACCAGAGTTTGCTGAGAAAATGTTGGGTGTGAAAAAGCTAATCGACGGTTCAGCTAATCGCGCGACCAGTCAAGCAGAAAAGGACATAACGAGATGGGCGAATACAGATGGGTTGAGACGAATCGTTCAAGCGCGAAGGACAGGGTACGGGCGATTCATTAGGCTCGGTGGTGTAAAGGCGTGGTTCGGCCTTCACTTTGAAGGTTGGGCGCGGCACCGCGATACGCCTTTGTGGCTCACGTTTGAATATAATGAGCGACCGGAACAGGCCAAAATGAACGAAAGAGTGTTTGAAATCGACGGAAAATATTGCATTCCGATTAAGTTTCCCGCTGATGCCGAAAGCGAAAAAGCGGTGGACACCGTCGTCGCTAGCCTGAAGAGAATCGCGAATCATTTGGTTGTTTCGAACTCCTGATAACCTGCCCAACGCTCGGTGGGCAGGTCGCCACCCTGGCACACAACAGCGCTAAACTTGCTCCGCCTAGCCTTCTTCTGAAAGAATTCACCGCTGCCACCAAAAGCAACTCCATAATTTCCCGTCGCCGTGAGCACCCGATGACCGTCGCCGTACGCCCTGAACATCCCCGCGCAGCGTACCTTCTGGGAAGAGAACGGCTACGTCATCATCCCCGATGTGGTGCCGCAGGAAAACCTGGACGCGGTGAACGACGTGATCTGGGAGTTCCTCAAGGTCGACCGCAGTGACCCGGGAACCTGGTACCAAGCCCCCGAAGGCCGCGCCGGGAACTGCGAGCCCGGTTTGACAGAATACGCTGTTTGCATAAGATAGACTCTATCCTTGCAGGATAGATCTTTGCTTCGCAAGCCGCCTGCCCGCTCTTTTGGGCAGGGGCACATCGGACGCAACCTGGCCTGCCCCCACAGGCCTTACCCCAATATCATAACCACACGCAAAGGAGACCCACATGCAGTCGCACAAGTTGAGCAGACGTCGTTTCCTACAGAATTCGGCCCTACTTACCTCCGGCACGCTGCTGGCGGCGTGCGCCGGTGTAGCGGCCCCGGCGGCTTCGGAACCGGCGGCGTCAGGCGATGACGCGATGGCGGAGCCGACCGAGATCGAATTTACCGTCTGGGGCTCCTGGGACGCCACGTACGGCCTGCTGATGGACGAGTATAAGAAGACGTCCAATACCAACGTTACGATTATTTCGGCGCCGTTCGGTCAGTACCACGACCGGCTGTTGACCCGCTTCGCGTCGGGCGATCTGCCGGACGTCGGCATGATCGTGGATTTCGACTTCGCCCGCTTCCAAAACCGGGGCTTCCTCACTGATCTGACCCACTATGTCGAAGCGCATCCCACCTGGGACATCAATGAGCCCGGCTACGGCCACTTCTATGATGTGATCACCGACTTCTTCAAGTCGGAGGGCAAGCCGTACGCGATCCCGGCGGAAGTGAACCCGATGGGGATCGGCTATAACATCGACATGTTTGAAGAGTTCGGGGTGACCACACCCTATGAGCACTTCCAGAACGACACCTGGACGTGGGATACCTTCATCGAGACGGCCAAAGAGATGATGCGCGGCGAAGGCGACGAGAAGATCTGGGGCTGGACCAATGGCCCGGTGCGCATCTGGAACATCGTCAACCGCATCTGGCAGAACGGCGGCAATATCTTCAACGAGGACAAGACCGAGGTGCTCGTAGACCAGGCGGCTGCAGTAGAGGCGATCCAATGGAAGTTCGACCTCTACCTGGTGCATGAACTGGGGCCGGCCAACCTGCGTTCGGCGGATGCCGGCGCCGGGGGCCTGTTCGATCAGGGGCGCCTGGCCCTGCGCGACGTGGGCACGTGGACCCGCAAGGGCATGGAAGGCTCGGACATCAACTGGGGCGTCGTGCCGCAGCCCAAGTCGGTGCAGTACGCCACGTGGACGGGAGGCTTTTCGTATACGATTCCCGTGGGCGCGCCCAATCCCGACGCGGCCTGGGATATGATCCAGTACACGGCATCGCTGGAAGGCGCGAAGTTCCTGCTGCGCAACGGCCACGCCGGCAGCTCGGTGAAGGCGGCGATGGAGTCGGACTCCTTCCTCTTCGAGCCGCCCGCGCATCCCGAATCGTACCTGTTCATGATGGATACGGTACACCCGCAGCCCTTCATCCGGCGCAACCAGGAGTTCCTGGAGATCTGGGACCGCGAGATGGACCTGGTCGCCATCGGCGAGAAGACAGCCGAAGAGGCCGCCATCCAGATCAAGACCGAGACGGAGCCGCTGCTGGAGGCATAGGCGCGAGAGGCAAGAAGAGAGAAAGGGATTAAAGGAGAGAAGCAGGGAAAGAGAAGCGTTTCCGCTCCCTGCTTCTCTCTCTTCACTACCGCTCAGTTGGAGAACAACGATGGCGACCGGGCAAAAGGCGCAGACAGTTTCCGCTCCCTGGTCCATATTGCGGCCCAAGAAGAGACGTCACAAGGACCTCTATGTCGCGCTCCTGTTCCTGGCGCCCAGCCTGCTCGGTCTGTTCCTGTTGCAGGTGCTCCCCATCGGCACCGCCCTGGTGCTGGGTGTTTCCGAGTGGAACATCATCGATCCGATCAAGTTCGTCGGTCTGAGTAATTTCGTCGAAGTTGCCACCGACGCGACCTTCTACCACACGCTCGAAAACACGCTCTATCTTACGGTCGGTTTGGAGGTGCTCAATACGTTCCTGGGGCTGTGTGCAGCGCTGCTGCTGAAGAACGCCATGCGCGGCATCGACCTCTACCGCACGATCTATTTCCTTCCTCTGATCACCACCTGGGCCGCGGTCGCGATCGCGTGGCGCTACATGTACAGCCTGGAGGGCCCGATCAACGCCCTGCTGGGGCCGCTGGGCATCGACCCGATCCCGTGGCTGTCGCGACCGGAATGGGCCATGCCGGCGGTCATCATCACCATCACCTGGAAGACGCTCTCGTGGAAGACGATCATTCTTCTGGCCGGTCTGCAATCGATACCGAATGAGTTTTACGAGGCGTCAAGCATCGACGGCGCTTCGAGGTGGCAGCAGTTCTGGAAGATCACGCTGCCGCTGCTCTCGCCGGCGATGTTCTTCGCCCTGATCATCGGCATCATCAACACGCTCCAACTCTTCGACCCAATATTTATCATGACCGACGGCGGTCCGGCCGATTCGACCCGGACCTTGAGCTACTACATCTACACGCGCGGTTTCCAGAACCTGCGCATGGGGTACGCGGCGGCGCTCTCCTGGGTCCTGTTTGCCATTATTCTTCTCTTTACGCTGGTTCAATGGGTCTTGCAAAAACGATGGGTCTTCTACCAGTAGGCGGCACGAACAGGCATGGAAACTTTCAATGAAGCTTAGGCGCAGAGAGACTGTCAGCCTGCAGTTGGTCACTGCCCTGGGTGCGGCAGCGCTGTTGTTCCCGTTCCTGTGGATGATTTCAGCGTCGCTGCAGACCCTGCAAGAGGTTGAGGCGTTCCCCCCGATCTGGATACCGGAAGTGCCGCAGTGGACCAACTACATCGAGGCTGTGGTCAACTACAACATCGGTCGCGCCCTGCTCAACAGTGCCGTCGTCACCACCGTCTCAGTGGTTGGCCAGTTGATCGTCTGCTCGCTGGGCGCCTATGCCTTTTCCCGTCTGCGCTTCCCCGGCCGCGACGCCATCTTCCTGCTCTTTCTGGCGACGATGATGATTCCCCACTACGTGACCATCATCCCTTTATACACGATGGTCTGGTCTGCCGGGCTGATCGATACCTATACCGCCCTCATCTTCCCCGGCCTTTTCAGCCCGTTCGGCACTTTCTTGCTGCGGCAGTTCTTTAACCAGATCCCGATCAGCCTGGATGAGGCGACCCTGATCGACGGCGGCAACCACTGGCATATCTACCTGTACGTGATCATGCCGCTCTCCCGCGCCGGTCTGGGCGCGCTAGGTATCTTCAGCTTTCTGGGCATCTGGAACACCCTGTTCTGGCCGGTCCTGGTGATCAACTCCAAGGAGCTGTTCACGCTGCCTCTGGCGCTGGCGATGGCGCAGGGCCAGTTCGTGACACTGATCCATGTTCAGATGGCCGGTTCGGTCATCGCCTGTGTTCCGGTGATCGTCGTCTTTCTGATGCTGCAGAAGCAGTTCATCTCCAGTATTGCTTTGAGCGGGATGAAGCAGTAAGTTCAGTTTCTAGTTTTCAGTTTCTAGTTTTTAGTACTACATGACCGCTCGTTTAGGTGGGGAACACCAGGAGTGCAAAGAGAGAGAATCAACACATAGGAGATTGACGATGACGACTAGAAGGTTGAGCAGACGACATTTTCTGCAGGGTTCGGCGCTGGTTGCGGGTGGGGCGTTTATGGTGGCGTGCGCGCCTGTGGCAGGGGACCCGGGTGCGGGGGCGGCGGACGAAGGCGAATCGATGTCGGAGGAGCCGATCGAGCTTGTGGCCCAGTATTGGGGTACGCGGCCGGAGTTCATTGAAGACCGTGAGATCCTGGCCCAACGCATGACGGAGAAGTTCCCGAATGTGACGGCCAGCCAGAATTCGGTGCCGGGCGGACAGTACGGTGAGAAGGTGCTGACGGCGATCGCGGCCGGGACACCGCCGGACACGATGCAGCTGAACCACAGGTGGGAACCGTTTTTTCGGGGCCAGGAAGCACTGCTGAATGTGATTCCCTTCGCTGACGCGGACGACGAGTTCACTTTCGATGTGTTCTACCCGCGAATCATCGAGCTGGGCACGACCGAAGGCCAGCTGGTTACCGTGCCGCGCGGATGGAACCCGTTCGTGATCTACTACAACCGGGCGCTCTTCCGCGAGGCCGGCCTGGACGATCTGCCCACCTCGTGGGAGAACGATACCTGGAACTGGGACTCATTCCTGGAGACGGCCCAGGCGCTTACTGTGGACTCCGACGGGGACGGCAGGGCGGACGTGTACGGCATGTTCTTCCCCTATTGGTATCCGTTCCTGCGGCTCGGCGGCGGGGACGTGTTGTCAGACGACCAGCAGTCCTCCGGTCTTGGCAGCCCGGAGGCGCTGGCTGCGCTTCAGTGGCTGGCAGATCTGCGGCTGACGCACGGTGTCTCCCCCACTCCGGCGGAAATCGAGGGGCTGGGCAGCGCACAGGACCTGTTTACGGCTGGGCGGGTGGCGATGTTCACGGCCGGCGCGTGGGGGATCGGCGCGCTGACGCGCGTTGAGGGGCTGGACTGGGATGTCGGGCCGCTGCCGCGCGCTGCAGGCCAGCCTCCGGTCGGCTACACCCAGTACTACGGACACGGCATTCCCAAGGGCACGCAGAGCGCGGACTGGTCTTGGGAGTACCTCAAGATCATCAGTGACGAGGAAAGCAACATCACTGTGGCGCAGACGATCGGCGACGTGCCGGCAATGCGGCATATTGCGGAGAGCGAACACTTCGCGGGGCTGCCCAAGCCGCCGACGCGGCAGGTGTTCATCGACAGCGCGCCGCACATGCAGGTCTGGCCCACGATTGCACCGATTACGGAGATCATGTCGAGGGCGATCACACCTGAGCTGAACCTGGCATTTCTGGGGGAGAAGTCGGTTGAGGACGCGGTGGCGGCGGCCGGACCCCAGGTCGACGAGATTCTCGCCGCACTCTGGGGAAATTAGTGGCGGTGCGTTGAACGTTACTGTTGTTCGTATGTATCCGAAGAGGAGAGGAAACAATCCTCTCCTCTTTTGGTTTAGAACATACATTGACGGCTGGCGGCGGGGCGCTATCCGCTGACCGCTGGTTTTCGGAAAGGGAGAGGTGATGCGCAGCAGGCAAGCGCAGGTCGGTCAGGCCGCAGACGAACTCGCGGCCGGGAAAAGACCGCGCATGAGCGGCATCGCGCGCAAGGAGGCGATCGCCGGCTACTTCGCGATTTCACCGTGGCTGCTGGGGTTCCTCATCTTTCAGCTGGCGCCGATCCTGGCGGCCTTCTATATAAGCTCGACCGAATGGCGCATCCTGTCGGCGCCGGAGTTCATCGGCGTGCGCAACTTCGACAAGCTGCTGTTCAAGGATGATCTTTTCTGGCAGAGCATCAAGGTGACGGTCATCTATGTCATCTTCCGCGTGCCGGTCTCGGCGGTACTCTCGCTGGCGCTGGCGCTGCTGATGAACCAGCAGCTGGCGGGCCGGCGCCTTTTCCGCACGATCTACTATCTGCCGGCGGTCATTCCACTGGTGGCGGTGAGCATGATGTGGATCTGGATCTTCAACCCGGAATACGGGGTGTTGAACTCTTTCATCCGTCTGTTTGGGATCGAAGGGCCGCAGTGGATTCATTCCTCGCGCTGGGCGCTGCCGGCGCTGATCATCATGAGCCTGTGGCAGGTGGGGACCGGCATAGTCATCTTTCTGGCCGGCCTGCAGGGCATTCCGGCCCATCTCTACGAGGCGGCAACGATCGATGGCGCCAATACGTGGCAGCGATTTCTGAAAGTCACGCTGCCGATGTTGTCGCCGGTCGTGCTGTTTGCCCTGGTGATGAACGTGATCGGAAGTTTCCAGATCTTTACGCAGGCCTACATCATGACTGCGGGCGGCCCGGGGAACGCGACCCTTTTCCTTGTGCTTTACATTTACCGTAACGCCTTCGAATGGTTCCACATGGGCTATGCTTCGGCGCTGGCGTGGGTACTGTTCGTGGTCGTTCTGGTCATTTCGCTCATCATGCTGCGCTCGTCGGAACACTGGGTGCATTACGAAGGCAGGATCGGGGGCGCTTGAGAGTGGCCGCCGGTCATCCGCCGCGAACGATGAGAAACACGATCAGTTTGCCGTCCAATCGATATCAGCTGTTGAACTGGACCACCAGGACTTTAATTCACCTGCTGGCCCTGGCGGGCGCGGCCGCCTTCCTGGTGCCGTTTCTGTGGATGATCTCGACTTCGCTGAAGCCGATGGAGAAGATCTTCCAGTACCCGCCGCAGTGGATGCCGGACCCGATCCTGTGGCGCAACTATATCGAGGCGCTGACGGTGATGCCGTTCGGCCTCTACTTCCGAAATTCGATCTATGTCACGGTGCTGAGCGTGGTGGGGCAGATACTCTCTTCAGCGGTTGTCGCCTATGGCTTTGCCCGCCTGCGTTTTCCGGGGCGGAATATTCTCTTCATCATATTGCTGGCGACGATGATGCTGCCCTGGCAGGTGACGATGATCCCGCTTTTCATTCTCTATCGCAGTCTGGACTGGATCAACACCTACTATCCTCTCATCGTCCCCAACTTTCTGGGCGGCAGCCCCTTTTTCATCTTTCTGCTGCGCCAGTTTTTCCTGACCCTGCCGCTGGAGCTGGATGAGGCGGCCAAGCTGGACGGCTGCGGGCCGTTCCGCATACTGTGGCAGATACTGCTGCCGCTGGCGGTTCCGGGCCTGACGACGGTTGCGATCTTCTCCTTTCTGTGGAACTGGAACGAGTTTCTGTGGCCGCTGATCGTGCTGAACGACGTCGACAAGTGGACGATTCCGCTGGGGCTGAACGGTTTCCGCGACCAGTACGGCACCGACTGGAACCATCTGATGGCGGCCTCGTTTGTGGCCTCGCTGCCGGTCATCATCATCTTTTTCATTTTCCAGGGCTATTTCATACAGGGGATTGCGACGACAGGGGCGAAGGGCTGACAGCGAGGAGAGAGCGAAGAGGAGTGAGTGAAATCTCTTACTTCCGACTGGTTGTTTTTGGCAATTCTTGGAGAGTTATTCGATGAGCGCGGAGAGTGTTCTTTTTGTTTTGACGGACCAGTGGCCGGCTTCGGCTTTCGGTTTTTGCGGGGCGGATAGGCCGGCGCTCAAACAGCGAAGCGGCAGCGCATCGACCATTTCGACGCCGAATATCGACCGGCTGGCGGCTGAAGGGACGGTCTTCAGCAATGCTTTTACGACCTGCCCGCTGTGTACGCCGGCGCGGGGGACGCTGCTGACGGGGCGGTGGCCGCACGAGACGGGCATCACCGACAACTACGCGGTGGGGTATTCGCAGCAGTTTTCACCGCCGCTTACGGAGCGCACCTGGATCGACGAGGCAGCGCGGCTGGGCTACCACGTCGGTTATTTTGGCAAATGGCATCTGGGGCCGATCAACCCGGAGGCGCGCGGGGCCCACCGCTTTGACCCCAATGCAGAGGTACAGCGCCGGCCCTACGATCCGGAGACAAGCAGCTTTTCTTACCAGTTCGCCAAGGACAACTACGACCGGCAGACGCAGGGCTTGCTCCGGGGCCGCGCGCCTTTCTGGGGCGATACGGCGCAGCCCAAAGAGGCGTGTCCCCCGTTCCCGGTGATGGAGAACGGCGTCCGCTTCCTCGAAGAGTGGGCGGAAGGGGACCGCAGCAAACCGTTCTTTCTGACCGTCTCCTCGGCGGAGCCGCATTTCCCGCACCATCTGCCCGAGCCGTACGCCAGCATCGCGCAGGAGCTCAGGGCCAAGGTGGAGCTGCCCGTCAATCTGCGCGATAACTGCGCGGGCAGGCCCTGGTTTCACGCGGTGGCCTGGTGGCCCTGCATGGATACATCGCCGCTGGATGAAGATGAGTGGCGCACGGTCGTCGCCTACTCGCACGCGCACATCATGATGGTGGACGAGGCGATCGGACGGGTGCTGGATGCGCTGGAACGGCTGGGGTTGCAGGAGTCGACGACAGTGGTCTTCGTTGCGGACCACGGCGACATGGAGGGTGCGCACAACCGCTTCGATAAGGGCGCCTATTTCTATGAGGAGGTATGGCGCATTCCGCTGATCATACGTGCGGCCGAAAGAGAGCCGGCTACCCAGGATGCCTTTGTTTCGCTGATCGACGTGGGGGAGACGCTCTTCGGTCTCATCGACGCCGCGGCCACGGCAGAAAGGCCGCGCGCGGGGCGGGACCTGCTGCCGCTGGTGGGTACGAACAGGCAGCCGGCGGACTGGCCGCAGACGGCGTACGGCGTCTACAACCTGTACAACGGCATGAACTTCGCGGTGCGCGCGATACGGGACGAGCGATACAAGTACGTGTGGAATCCGCAGGCGATCGACGAGCTCTACGACCTGGAGGCCGACCCGCACGAGATGGAGAACCTGATCGCAGAGCCGAACCTGGCGGCCACGAAGGTGGCGCTCCGTCAACAGCTGATGGACTGGCTGGCGGAGATTGGCGACGATCTGCCCAGCCGGGCCGAACAGCTGCCGCGAGCGGGCACGATCATGGCGACGGGTAAAGCGGGGCCGTAGGGGCAGTTTCTAGTTCTTAGGTAACTGCTAATCCATGTTCTGTGTGTGCTGTGTGCGGTCTGTCCGGAGGGAATATACCGTCAGTATTTCTATCGTGGGCTTGCGATGGTCATAGCGGTGAACGTTGGGTATGTATGGGAGTTGCCTCGCCTGTCTTGCCTGCGCTGGCACACACTCGGAATGTGCCAAGACGCGGGGTTGGGGGGGAAGCCCGGCCGCCGCGAGACGACAACTTCATATTAGCCACACACTCGCTACGGTGCGGACAGGACCGGGGGCGTTGC
>VYDA01000366.1:0-6215 GCA_009843665.1 Caldilineaceae bacterium SB0675_bin_29
GCCATAGCCACACTTTTTCGGCGTGGCGTGACCATAGTGGGCGTTGAGGAACCCGTCCCCCTGCACAAGGGAAGCCGCTTGCAGTTGACCGCCCAAAAGCTGAGGAGTGAGGGGGGAGAAAAGAGGAGAGAGAAACGCTTCCGTTCGCTCCGTTCAGGATCACGAATCGGCAATGGAATAGCGGTTACCATATATGTAGTCGCCGCGTGCTGCAATTCGCGCATTCTCCCTGATCTTCCCCAACACCTCTTCTAAGTTGTCACCCTATGTTGTAGAGGGCTCTTGTGTGCTCATATGGTTCCTCCCACAGCTGCTATCTCATCTTCGTTAACCCACATGAATCATTCACCAGCCGAGCAACCTCCAATCCAAACCTGCTGCTGTCGAGGCATTTCCATCTCATGGCGTCAGAACTACCGACAGGCGGTAGGTCGCGATTTGTGGGTTCCCCTTAGTGGTCCGTCCGGCTATTTTAGCGTCGAAATTCAGATGCGCGTGTCCCGCACGCCTTTTGCAATTTCATTGTCCACTTGTAAGAAAACTTGGTATACTCTTGCCCACGGTAGGTCATCATGAGAGCCCAACTGCCGACAGCATCCACTTCATAGGAAACCCAGGACGCTCTAGCCTATCCCCCGTAGGTATGCCATACAGGTTCTTCCTCTTAGCTTACACCCTGACAGTTTGGGAGTACGGATAACCCATTGTTTGCCAGCCAGTTTGCTGAGGTGACCTCCGCAAGGCGGCACTGCATTTGGATTGTACCCGGCGGAGCAATGGTCTTGAAGCAACATACCCTCAAGAACGGACGATTGGTCCATTCCTGATACCCGAGTCCGCGAACTATGTGGCAGGAGAATTCCTGATGGACGTCTTCGCCTTCCGTGACAAACTAATTGACGACTACGCGCGCTTTTCCCGGAGTTTCACCACAATAAGAGCGGAAGACATCCAGCATGCCGTTGACGCAGCGTACAAAGGCGGCCGTTACTGGCCCGAACCACTGATTCAACTCAACCCGAACTTCGTACAAGGTGGTTCAATCGAGGATCTTACGTCGAGCGGTGTACTCGATCCAGAATGCGCAAAGATCTTTCGCATCAAGAGTCCGACCGACTCCTTTGGCGAGAGTCTCATTCTGTATAAACACCAGGCCGAAGCCATTGAAATCGCCAAGCGACAAGAGAGCTATGTATTGACAACCGGAACGGGATCCGGCAAGTCCCTCAGTTACTTCATCCCGATCGTTGATGATGTATTGCAGCGCAAAAGAGCCGGCGATCCCTGCAGAGGAATCACCGCCATCGTCGTCTATCCCATGAACGCGCTCTGCAACAGCCAGTTGGAGCAATTGGGGCGATTCCTCACCCTGGGTTACGGCAGTGGCAAGGAGCCTGTGACCTTCGCCCGCTATACCGGGCAGGAGTCGCAGGAAGACCGAGAGCGAATTGCCAAGAGTCCACCGGACATTCTGCTTACGAACTACGTCATGCTCGAACTTATCATGACGAGATTCGAGCAGACAGACAAGGCTGTCCGTAAACACGCGGTTGGCCTCAAGTATCTGGTCTTGGATGAGTTGCACACCTATCGGGGGAGGCAGGGCGCCGATGTCGCGATGCTGGTACGTCGCGTGCGGGAACGATTCAACCAGGACCTTCTCTGCATCGGCACCTCCGCAACCATGGGGTCGGAGGGAACAACCGAAAGTCGCGAGCAAGCTGCGGCAGAAATTGCAAGCAAACTGTTTGGTGCCACAGTCAGAAAAGACAACATTATCACTGAGACTCTGGAACCGGTCACCCAAGAGGGCGTACTATATGACGGCGACAGCATCAGGTCCGCTTTCGAGGAGGGCGTGCCGGCGAATCCGACCCATGACGACCTTTCAAGCCATCCAATAGCAGCCTGGGTGGAATACAATCTCGGCCTTAAGGAAGAGGATGGAAAATATGTAAGGCTCCCTCAGCCGTTGTCAGTCAATAATGCGGCAGAACGGCTCGCGGAACATAGCAACCTAAATGCCGAGAACTGCCGCAAATACTTGGCTGAGTTTCTGCTTGCAGCCTACCAAAGCAGGAATGAGAAAGGGCAGAGTTTCTTTGCCTTTCGTCTCCATCAATTTGTCAGCGGCGCCTGGAACGCGTATTCCACCTTGGAGGCGCCCAATGAACGTTATGTAACCCTGCAAGGACAACAGTTCAAACCAGGTGACCGCTGCCGTCCACTCTTTACGCTCTCCTTTTGCAGGGAATGCGGCCAGGAGTACTTCCCGGTGTGGGCAAATGTCGAAGCGAATGAGCCAAACTCTTTCGAGTCTCGTGACATGACTGAACGCTCCAACGAAGATGAAGAAATGCGGTACGGCTTTCTCATGCCGGACCCTTCTGGCCGGTTCGATCCCGCCGATTTAGAAGGGCAATACCCGGAGGAATGGCTTGAATTCCGCAGTGGCGTGCCGCGGCTAAAGCCCCACTTTCGACGTTACCGTCCCTTAGGTATCAAGGTGAATACCCTCGGCCACGCTGTCGAGGATGGTCTGCCTGTCTGGTACATCCCCAATGCCTTCCGTTTCTGCCTCAACCCCGATTGCAATGCCAGCTTCGAGGGCACTACCCGAAGCGATCTCAGTAAACTCTCCGGGCTCTCAAGTGAAGGGCGTAGCTCCGCCACAACTGTGCTCGCTCTGTCCTCGCTGAGGCATCTTATCGGTACCGATCTGGATGATAGCACCAAGAAACTCCTTGCTTTCACCGACAACCGCCAGGACGCCAGCCTTCAAGCGGGACACTTTAATGACTTCATTCAAATACTCCTGCTCCGTGGCGCACTTCTTGCCGCCATTCGCAGGGAACCGGACGAATACCTGACCGATGACCTGCTTACCCAGCGCGTATTGGATTGCCTGAACTTGGACCCGAGGGACTATGCTGCCAATCCTGATGCAAAGGGACCCAGGGCGCAGGTCACCGAGAAGGCCCTACGTGATGTATTGGGTTACCGCCTTTATTTCGACCTGCGAAGGGGCTGGCGGATTACAAACCCAAACCTTGAGCAGCTCAATCTTCTGGATATCAAGTACCAGGGCCTCCAGGACTGTTGCCAGGACGAGGAGGAATGGCAAAGTAGACATCCTCTTCTGGGCTCAGTTTCACCCGAAATTCGCTTTACCATCGTCCACGAGCTTCTCGACCGTATGCGTAAGGAACTCTGCATCAAGACGATCTATCTTGACGAGTATGTCCAAGAGAGGATTCGCAATCAAAGTTTCAATCAGTTGAAGGAACCGTGGGGTTTCTCAGAGGATGAGATGCTTTCCAGCCGCGCATTCATGATTCCGCGGCCAAGCTCCAGACGCCGTTACCGGGAGCAAGGCATTCTGCATGTGTCCCATCGCTCCGCTTTCGGACGATGGTTAAAGTCCCAGGCCCTTTGGGGTCCGGAAAATCCCCACTATCCTGAAAGGTTCGACGAGGACACCTACAACCAACTCATTGACGACGTACTCAGCGTGCTGACGGTCTATGGTTATGTGGATCCCACCGAGTTGGATGACGAACGAATTGGTTACCAGATTAATAGCTCCGTTCTCGAATGGCGTGCTGCCACGGAATCCCCTGGCGGGAATCGAAACACAACCAACGCCTTCTTTCTCAATCTTTATGAAAATATCGCGAGTCTTCTGAACGGTGACGATCGTATTCTGCACCAACTGGAGGCCCGCGAACACACCGCGCAAGTTGAAGCCGACGTTCGTGAAGAGCGCGAAGAACGATTCCGCAAGGGATTACAAAGGGAGAAGATTGTAAACGGAAAGCTCGAACCGGCCGGGCTGCCGATTCTTTTCTGTTCGCCAACGATGGAACTTGGCGTCGATATCGCCTCGCTCAACACCGTCTACATGCGCAACGTGCCTCCCACCCCAGCCAATTACGCCCAGCGCAGCGGGCGTGCGGGCCGCAGCGGCCAGCCGGCACTGGTCGTCACCTACTGCGCGGCCAGGGCCCCCCACGACCAGTATTTTTTCTCCAAACAGACAAACATGGTCGCCGGCATCGTCAGGACGCCCACGATCGATCTTGCTAACGAAGACCTCATCCGCAGTCACTTTCACGCGATATGGCTAGCCGAAACCGAGGTCAAATTGGGTAAGTCCGTCCGTGAAGTACTTGACCGAGAGAAACCTGATGAATTGCCACTTCGACAGGATATAGCCGACCAGATCGGCGTCGCGCGCGTCGTTAATAAGGCGGAGGGACGCGCGCGACGCATCCTGGCAACTTTGTCGGCGGATCTCTCCAAACCGTTCGCTCCCTGGTATACCGAAACTTGGCTCGATAGCACAATGAATTCAGCAAAACGAAGTTTCGACCAAGCCTTCAACCGCTGGCGTTCTCTCTACCGCGCGACTTCAAGCCAGATCAAGGCGACAAATGCCATCCTCAACAGCCCCGCAGCGTCCGAACAGAATCGCAGAGACGCCAAAGCTCGTCACGATGAAGCCTACACGCAGCAAAACCTGTTGCTTGACAGCAGACCAACAATGAACTCCGACTTCTATACTTACCGCTACCTCGCAGCCGAAGGCTTCTTGCCGGGTTATAACTTCCCGCGTCTGCCGCTCATGGCATTCATTCCCGGACGCCGCGAGAGAGTTGCCCGAGATTCGTTCCTGAGCCGCCCCCGTTTTTTGGGGCTCTCCGAGTTTGGGCCGCAATCCTTTATCTACCACGAAGGCAGCGCCTATCGCGTACGCCGGGCGATTCTCACTATCCGGGAGGATGCTTCAGTAGCCGGTTCTTCCAATCTTCCTGTTCAGGCTGCCCGAATCTGCCCGAGTTGCGGCTATGGACATTTCAGCGATCAGATGGAGTTCGAACGCTGCGTCAACTGCGACCAACTTCTGGAAGGCGGACGAAGGATCTCGAACCTTTATCGTATCGAGCAGGTGTCGACCCGGCCAGCAATGCGCATTACTTCCGATGAAGAAGAGAGGCAGCGCCAAGGCTATGAGATGATCACTACCTTGCGTTTTGCCCAGGCAAACGGTCATCCGAAGGCCGAAGCAGCCGCGATCCTGGATGACGACAAGACCTTACTGGAGCTTAAGTATGGGCCGGCCTCGACGCTATGGCGCATCAATCTCGGGTGGCGGCGGCGACAGGCAAAAACCATATACGGCTTCAGCATCGATGCAAATACCGGCGAGTGGACCAAGGATACGCAAGCGCCAACCGACGCAGAAGATGACAGGGTGACCGATGGCAAGAGCGTCAAAAGGGTCACTCCATTCGTTGAGGATACTCGTAATGTCCTTATCGTCCAGCCAAAAGTAGACTTGCCTAAAGAGGCCATGATTTCCTTTCAGTATGCATTGAAGCGCGGCATCGAACAGGAATATCAGTTGGAAGAAGCAGAACTTGCCGCCGAGCCTTTGCCTGAAAGAGATACCTGCAACGCCATTCTCCTCTACGAGGCAGCCGAAGGCGGCGCCGGTGTTCTAACGCGTCTGGCCACCGACCCCGACGCTATTCCTCGCATTGCCCGCCGAGCCCTTGAAGTCTGTCATTTCAGTTCAGAATCCGGCAGGTGGGACAGTTTCGCCGACCTGAAAGATGAAGAGCCGGAATGCGAAGCCGGTTGCTATCGCTGTCTTCTGAGTTACTACAACCAGTTGGATCACGAATGGATAGACCGGCAGCATCAGGAGATGATCGAGCTTCTCTGCCGTCTTGCGCGTGGACAACGCAAAAGCATTGAAGCCCCCCATAGTGCCGACGACAGTTTCGAGGAACTGGTGAATGCATCCAATTCCAACCTTGAACAGGAGTGGCTCAACTTTCTCAAGACAAACGATTACCACCTGCCTGACAGGGCACAGCCCTACCTTCAGGAACACGGCACACGACCGGATTTTGCCTATTCGGACTACCAGACCTTAATCTACATTGATGGCCCGCACCACAACGAGCAGACACGCAGAGATCTTGATGCCGATAATACACGCCGGCTCGAAGACGCAGGATTCACGGTCGTGCGATTCGGTATCGACCGCTCCTCTTGGCAGTCCAGAATAGATGAGTACGCCTGGGTATTCGGGCAAGGCAGGGTTTCAGTAACAGAGTAAGGAGCAGAGAGAGCAGAAATGGAAGCGCCAGTTCAATTCAAGCCGGGGAACTTGGTCAAGGCGCGTGGCCGCGAATGGGTGGTTCTGC
>VYDA01000366.1:6225-10443 GCA_009843665.1 Caldilineaceae bacterium SB0675_bin_29
GCCTGAGACGCGTCCGGACATACTAAAACTGCGGCCGCTAGGCGGAGCAGAAGAGGATGCAACACTGATCTATCTTCCGCTGGAGCCCGAAATGCCGGCGCCGGCAACGTTCGATCTCCCCAACCCTGACAAACCAGGTTCACAGGAAGCGGCGCTTCTACTGAGGGACGCACTCCGCTTGAAGCTCCGCGCCGGCGCTGGCCCCTTTCGCAGTTTCGGCAACATAAATTTCGAGCCGCGCGCCTATCAGCTTGTTCCCCTCCTTATGGCGCTCAAGCTGGATACCATTCGCCTCCTCGTGGGTGACGATGTCGGTGTCGGCAAGACCATCGAAGCACTGCTCATCGCACGTGAACTGATCGACCGCGGAGAAATCGAAAGGTTGGCAGTCATCTGCCCTCCCCATCTCTGTGAACAGTGGCAACGGGAGATGGAAGAGAAGTTCAGTATCGGGGCTGAAGTAGTCCGTACCGGTACGGCCACGCGCCTCGAGCGCGGGCTGCGTCCCGACGAGTCGATCTTTGAGGTCTATCCCTATACGGTCGTCTCCCTCGATTACATCAAATCCGACAGGCGCCGGCATGACTTCCTGCGCGCTTGCCCGGAATTCGTCATCGTAGATGAGGCCCATACCTGCGTCCGGGCCAACACCAACACTCGCCACCAGCGTTACCAACTCCTCAAAGGTCTGGCTGAGAGTAAACCAAAACGAGGCATGGTCTTTCTGACCGCCACACCGCATTCAGGAGATGACGCCGCATTTCACAATTTGCTGGGACTACTGGAACCGCGATTCGCGAAATTGGCGGACTTGCCTGAAGGCAACGAACGCCGCTCCCTACGTGAAGCGCTCTCCGCGCACTTTGTCCAGCGCCGTCGTGGCGACATCGCCGAGTGGCGAGATGCCGCAGAATTTCCCGAACGCCAGAGCCGGGAGGCAACCTACAGATTGAGCGGGGCGTGGGGAACTCTCTTCGACGATGTTCTCAACTATGCCCGTGCAATGGTGAAGCGGGCTGAAGGTGGCACAAAGCTTCAACAGCGCATGTCCTGGTGGGCCGCGCTTGCCCTGCTTCGCTGTGTTTCATCAAGTCCAGCCGCCGCATCGCTGGCCCTGCGCACACGCCTTCAGGCCGCAGAGAACAAGAACGAACAGGAGCAACTTGAAGATCTGGATGACGTCGCAAGCGAAACAGTCATGGATGAAGCGACCGATGACTCCCTGTCACTTAACGAAAGCGTGCCCGCTGGCACCATAGACTCACCTGAAGATGTAACAACGTTGCGCCTACTCATCGATCGGGCCGATTCTCTGCGTGGGCCCAAAAGGGACCCGAAACTCCGTACTCTGATCGATGAAGTGCGGCAACTAATCAATGACGGTTTCAGACCTGTCGTTTTCTGCCGCTACATCGCCACTGCCCATTACGCCGGGGAGGAACTTAGACGCGCGTTGGCGTCCGGGCAGGCCCATGTTGCCGTGGTGACCGGTGAGTTGACATCGGATCAGCGTGAAGAGCGGGTAGAGGCGCTGGACGAACTGGAGGAAGGTGTCACACCCGTCCTCGTGGCCACGGATTGCCTGTCCGAAGGCGTTAATCTGCAACACTTCTTCAATGCAGTTGTCCATTACGATCTGACCTGGAATCCAACCCGCCACGAACAACGCGAAGGCAGAGCGGACCGCTTCGGTCAGTCTTCCGGAGTCGTGCGCGCCTTGATGCTCTACGGGGAGAACAATCCCGTGGATGGAGGCGTGCTGCGCGTGATACTCCGCAAGGCTGAGAAGATTCGCAAGGAGCTCGGCGTTGCCGTTCCCCTGCCCGCCGATAACAACAAAGTTGTCGACGCCATCATGCG
This sequence comes from Caldilineaceae bacterium SB0675_bin_29, assembly GCA_009843665.1. GTDB lineage: Bacteria > Chloroflexota > Anaerolineae > Caldilineales > Caldilineaceae > Bin5. Next base: position 8,086 of record VYDA01000366.1, read on the forward strand.
GGCGGTTCTTCTTCACGGCGTCGGTATTTCCCGCGTGAGTCAAATGGCATTGCCCCTTGATACCACAGACGTCGAGACCGAACTGGAAGATGCCTGGCAGACCGCGCAGGACAGAGCGTCGCGTACGGTCTTTGCCCAGCGCCGGCTACGGCCAGATGACGTCCTTCCGGAATGGCGCAAGACCATTTCCGTGCTCGGTGGCCCGGAAGATGTGGCCCGCTTCGTGCGCCTTTCGTCGGAACGCCTGGGAGCGCCGCTCGACCGGCACAATGGCTATAGCCGGTTACCCGTCGCTCACCTGCCGCCGCCGCTCCAGGACCGCCTCAGCGCCTTAGGATTCACATCGACAGCCAAAATCGCCTTCAAACAGCAGGCGCCGGCGGGTGCAGTCTACGTCCACAGGGCGCACCCCCTGGTTTCCGCCCTTGCCGACTATGTGGCGGAACAAGCGCTCGATGCCGATATGCCGGAAATCGGCGCCAGGGCGGGCGCCATCTTTACGCAAGAGGTCGATAGCCGCACGGTTCTTTTCCTGCTCCGCTTGCGCAGCCAGATTGAGGTCAAACAACGCGATGAATACGGCGAGTTTGCTCCCCTCAAATCAATGCTGGCGGAAGAGTGTCTCGGCGTCGCCCTCAACGGCGGCGCAGAACCCGAACTGCTGACACAAGACGACGCCCTGTCCCTTCTGCAGTTGGAACCCGGCCGCAATATGCATGACGGCCAGAAGTCGCTTCTGATTCGTCAGTCGCTTGATTCGATTTCGGCTTTGGACAAAACCTTTACGCGCCTTGCGAACCAGCGGGCCGATGAACTTCTGGCCGACCACCGGCGTATTCGCGAGGCAAGCGCTTCCAAAGGATTGCGCTACTCCGTCACCCCGGCCTTGCCGGTTGACAAGATTGGGGTCTACGTTTTCATGCCGATGGCGAAATTCTGAGGCAGCTATGGCACGTACGCGCAGAAGTCACCGATTTACGGCACTTAAGGTCGAAGGGGGCATCCTGCCGCCTGACTTTCTCCAGACGATCGCTGAACTGGAGGCGCCCCGTCAGGCCAGTTCCGACTATGGAATCTCGAAGTCACTGGCGATTAAGGAAGAGCTTGCCCGCTATTGGCGCATAGCCAGCGATCTGTATTCCGCTTATGCCGAACGTTATCCCCGTGAGGACCTCAGTCCCCGACGGGTGGGCGTCAGCGATTGGCTTGTTCCCCTGTTGCGTTCCGTCTTCAACTATGACGATCTGAAGAAGGCCGGACGAATCACCCTAGATGAACGTGAATATAGGCTAACCCATCACGCTTGCGGTAGCAGCGTACCGCTCCTGCTCGTACCGCGTCACTTTGACATGGACAAGGCGGACAGGCGCTTCGGCCATGAAGGCCGCCGGCAAGCCCCTCATGATCTGATGCAGGAGTTCCTGAACGCCGAGGACGCGTCCTTGTGGGGCATCGTCTCCAACGGCGCAAAGCTGCGCATATTGCGCGACAACCCGAGTCTGACGCGCCCTTCCTACCTTGAGGCCGATCTGGAACTCATTTTTGAGGAAGAGCTCTATCCCGACTTCGCCGCGCTCTGGCTTTCCATCCATGCCAGCCGCCTGAGGTCAACCGACGACACGCCTTCAGATTGCATCATAGAGACTTGGCGGGAAAAGGCCCACGAGACCGGCGAACGAGCTTTGGAAAATCTGCGCGTAGGCGTTACCGAATCCTTGAGGCAGTTGGGCAACGGAATTGTGCAACATCAGGACAGCAAAGATCTGCGGGCTGCTCTTGACAAAGGGGCCCTGTCAAGAGAACAATACTTCCAACAACTCCTCAGGCTGGTCTATCGACTCATCTTCCTCTTCTCCACGGAAGAACGAAATCTGCTTCATTCCCCGGAAGCGACCGAAGAACAACGAAAGGTCTACGCCGAAGGCTATTCCCTTTCCCGTCTGCGTGAACGCGCCGAACGGCGTCGCCACTACGACAATCACCGCGATCTGTGGCAAAGCCTTCAAATCACATTCAACGCTCTTGCTCGCGGCGCGCCCCCTTTAGGGTTGCCCGCCCTGGGCGGCCTCTTCCGCTCCGATCAATGTCCTGACCTAGACAGTGCGGCCATCTCCAATGAACGGCTGCTTGAAGCCATCCGCAGTCTTAGTTCCTTCCTCAGCGGGAGCGCCTTAGTGCGCGTCAACTATCGGGATATGGGCACGGAAGAACTCGGATCGGTCTACGAGAGCCTGCTTGAGCTTCAGCCCCTCATAGTAGCGAACGCCACGCACTGGACATTCATTTTTCTCGGCGACACCAACTGAGAGAAGGTCAGAGGTTCGGAGAGGAAGCTTTCCGGTTCCTACTACACCCCTC
>VYDA01000360.1:0-5736 GCA_009843665.1 Caldilineaceae bacterium SB0675_bin_29
AGCCCCCGCACAAGGGAGGCCGCTTGCGGCCGACCGCCCAACTGCAGTGGTCAGTGGTTAGTGGCCAGTGGTCAGAGGGGGCGAGAGGGACAGTGTCGTCGGTGTGGGTTTTGTATTGGATGGGAGGCGTAGGATCATCGTGGGTAAATTCATATGAATTGCTAATACTCGCCCAATACCATACATACATAAGTTTTTTATAATGGTAGATGGATATTGGAGCAAAAAGGGAAGGACAGTTCATAGAGGAGTCATGGACTGGGCGGCTGTAGCGCGGCGCGGACGGGCGCCCGGCATCATCTTGTACAGGAGGCGAAGGACAGATGGCGAAAATTATAGGCATTGATCTGGGTACGACCAACAGTGTGATCGCTGTTATGGAGGCGGGCAATCCTGCGGTGATTGCGAATGCGGAGGGGAGCCGCACGACGCCGTCGGTGGTTGCGTTTTCCAAGAGCGGCGAGCGTCTGGTCGGGGTGACTGCGAAGAGGCAGGCGGTTGTCAACCCGGAGAACACGATCTACTCGGTGAAGCGTCTGATGGGGCGTCACATTGACGATCCGGAGACGAAGCGGACGCAGGCGATGGTCTCTTACGCGAGCGTCGAAGGGCCGAATCACGACGCGCGAGTGCGTGTTCCGATCAAGGACAAGGTGTACACGCCGCAGGAAATCAGCGCGATGATCCTGAGCAAGCTCAAGCGGGATGCGGAGTCCTATTTGGGCGAGGACGTGAAGCAGGCGGTAATTACGGTACCTGCCTACTTCAACGACAGCCAGCGTCAGGCTACCAAGGACGCGGGTCAGATTGCCGGGTTGGAGGTTCTGCGGATCATCAACGAGCCGACGGCGGCGGCGCTGGCGTACGGTCTGGACAAGAATGAAGACGAGACGATTCTGGTCTTTGACCTGGGCGGCGGGACGTTTGACGTTTCGGTGCTGGAGGTCGGCGACGGCGTAATCGAGGTAAAGGCTACGAACGGCGACACGCACCTGGGCGGCGACGACTGGGACGAGGCGATCGTGCGCTGGCTGATCGACGAGTTCAAGCGGGAGCAGATGATCGAGCTGGGCCAGGACCGGCAGGCGCTGCAGCGATGGCGGGAGGCGGCGGAGAAGGCGAAGATCGAGCTTTCGAGCACGCCGCAGACGGAGATCAATCTGCCGTTTATCACGGCGGACAGCACAGGGCCGAAGCATCTGCAGCTGACACTGACGCAGAGCCAATTCGAGCAGTTGACTGCAGTACTGGTTGAACGGTTGAAGAAACCGTTCCATGCAGCGCTGAAAGACGCGGGCCTGTCTCCGGGCGAACTGAATGAGGTCGTTCTGGTTGGCGGTTCGACGCGGATGCCGATGATCCAGGAACTGGTAAGCAGTCTGACGGGCAAGGAGCCGCACAAGGGCGTGAATCCGGATGAGGTGGTGGCGGTAGGCGCGGCGCTGCAGGCGGGTGTGCTTGGCGGCGAGGTCAAGGACCTGCTGCTGCTGGACGTGACGCCTCTGAGCCTGGGGCTGGAGACGCTGGGCGGTGTGATGACGACGTTGATCCCGCGCAACACGACAATTCCAACGAAGAAGACGGAGACGTACAGCACGGCCGAGGACAATCAGACGGCGGTGGACATTCACATTTTGCAGGGCGAACGTCCGATGGCGCGCGACAACAAGACGCTGGGCAACTTCCGGCTGGACGGGATTCCACCGGCGATGCGGGGGGTGCCGCAGGTCGAGGTTACGTTTGACATTGACGCCAACGGCATCATGAACGTGCTGGCGAAAGACAAGGCGACGAGCAAAGAGCAGAGCATCCAGATCACGGCGTCGACGAATCTCAGCGACGATGAGGTGGACCGGCTGGTGCGGGAGGCCAAGGAGAACGAGACGACGGACTTGCAGCAGCGCCAGTTGGTGGAGAGCCGCAATGCCGCCGACAGTCTGATTTACGCCACAGAGAAGACATTGGGCGAGCTGGGCGACAAGGTGCCGCTCTCGGACCGGGAGCAGATCGAGCAGACGATCAGCGACCTGCGGGTGGCGATGGAGGGGGAAGATCACGAGCGGATCACCAGCCTGACCGAGCAGTTGCAGCAGGCAAGCTCTGCGCTGGCCCAGCAGGTGTATCAGCAGCAGGCTGAGGATAACGGAACCGGGGCTGGCGCCAGCGGAGAGGCGGATGGCACGGGTGCGCCTGATGAGGACGACGTGGTGGAAGGCGAGTTCCGGCAGGTGTAGGCGGCGGTTCGAACCAGGATTGCCGACCTGGGCGCAATAACGATACGATGATGAGAAACCGGGCGCCCTGTGCCCGGTTTCGCGTCCCTGGTGTCAGATTCGGGAGCCGGGTGAGAGTGCGAAAGTGTTTCTTTCACGCGGTCCAGACGGGGTGAGGGGTGCAGGCCTAATAGAGCGGAGAACGGATCAGTGGACTATAAGGACTATTACGCAGTACTAGGCGTGCGGCGTAAGGCGAGCGCAGAGGACATCAAGAAGGCGTATCGCAAGCTGGCCCGCAAGTATCATCCCGATGTCAATGACGGTGATGCGGCTGCTGAACAGAGGTTCAAAGAGATCAGTGAGGCGTATGCGGTTCTGTCTGACGAGGCGAAGCGGCGGACATACGACAAGTTCGGCGCGCAGTGGCAGCAGTACGAGCAGAGCGGGCAGAATTTCGACTGGTCGCAGTGGTACAATGCCGGCGGCGCGGAGCGTCAGCAGGGCCGAACGGGGAGTCCAGAGGAGTTTGAGCAGATGTTCGGCGGCATGGCCGGCAGCGGAAGCTCATTTTCTGATTTCTTTCAGCAGCTTTTTGGCGGTGGGCCGGCGCAGACGCGCAGAGCGACGCGGCAGGCGCCTCATCCGAGTTTCGGCCGCCCTAACAGCGGCCAGACGGTTCCGGTAGAGATCGCGCTGGAAGAGGCGTTCATGGGGACCAAGCGGACGATACAGCAGGGCGATTCCCGGTTCGAGGTGACGATTCCGGCGGGGGTCAGGACGGGCTCGAAGGTACGGGCCGGCGACCTGATCATGACGGTGTCGGTGCAGCCGCACAAGGAATTTGAGGTGGATGGGACCGATCTGCGCACGAAGGTACCCGTGGACCTGTTCGTTGCGCTCCTCGGGGGTGAGGCGCGCGTGAATACGATGCAAGGGGCGGTGGCGCTGACGATCCCGCCGGACACACAGAACGGGAAGGTTTTCCGGTTGAAGGGGCAGGGCATGCCGGATGTGAAGGATAACAAGAACCGGGGAGACCTGCTGGTGGAGGTTATGGTTGAGCTGCCCGTGCCTCTCAGTGGGGAAGGCAAGCGACTTGTCGAGAGTTTGCAGCGAGAATCTCCAAATGTGAATTCACCTTAGTCAAGGCTTTGGAAAAACTGTACGCATAGCCAAGGGTTTGCTCCGCGTCGGGGCCTTCATCTTAATTGAAGGCAGAGGAGAGAAAACACCAAGCAGCGATTATTGAAACGCAGGGTTGACTGTGCCGAGCCTAACAGATCGTCATTTTCGCTCGTCGCCAAGCTATGGTGTTGCCGCCGACGGTATGCGCTGCAGGGATGAGAAGCGGCCTGCCGGAGACATGGAGACGGCGGCGGGCAATGGGGGACGGAATTGATGGGCGCGGCAACCCATGCAGGTCGACGGTCTGCTTCCGGAAGGGGCCATATACGCGATGCAAGGATGCGCCAATGCAGGCGCCGGTCGCAGTTTCGTTTTTTCGTAAAGTTTGCCGGGACGGTTGCACTGGCGGTTGTGCTGGCCTCTTGCAGCAGAGGGGCGAATCCGACAACAGAAGAACCGGAAGTCACCGTCCTTTCTCCAACCCCGACGGCGACAGTTGTCCCTGCGACCCCTACACCCGAGCCAACGGCCCCGCCATCGACGGCCACACCGGTCCCAGAACCGGTAGTGGAACCTCCTCTTTTTCCAACGCCCGAAGTTGATCTGGAAGACTACTCGGTCTACGGCGAAACGCTGCTTGCGGCATTTGCAGAGGATGCGGAGCGGTTGTCGGACGCGCCGCACTATTACATTCAGGTCGGCCTCGTGCCGGGGGAGGTCCCGCGGTTGGAGGGTGTGCAGCGGGTGCGCATCACGAATCAGGAGGAGACCAGCCTCAACGAGCTTTATTTCCGACTCTATCCCAATTTGCCTGCTTTCGGGGGCTCAGCCCAGATCAGCCGGGCGATGGTGGACGGGAAGGTCGTGGAGGTTGCGCATCTTTTCGAGGATGCGGTGGTGCATATCCCGCTTGACGATGGGCTGGCCGCGGGGGCGATAACGGATGTGACGCTGTGGTTTTGGGCCACGCTGCCGACGCAGGTGTACGCGGGTACGGCGGGGGCGGGCCTATACGGATTTGTGAACGGGGTCTATGATCTGGCGGGCTTTTATCCCACGCTGGCAGTTTACGACCACAGGGGTTGGGATCTGTTCGCTGGTGCGAGCTTCGGAGACTCGCTCTTTGCGGACATTGGTTACTACCAGGTGGCGTTGACGGCGCCGGGGGCACTTGCGGTGGTTGCGAGCGGCTCGACAACGGCGCGGGAGCCCAACGAGGACGGCACGACGACGTGGCGGATCGCGGGGGGGCCGGTGCGCTCCTTCTATGCGGCTGTGACCGACCGCTGGGAGGCGATCAGCGAGGAGGTTGATGGGACCATTGTCAATTCGTACTACCCGGCTGGGGGGCTGGCGTCGGCGCAGACGGCGCTGAGCTATACGACGGGCAGCCTGGCCGTCTTTAACGGCATGTTCGGTCAGTATCCGTATCGCGAGCTGGACATCGTGCCGCTGCCGACGACAGCGTTTGGGATGGAGCATGCCGGTCTGCTTGCGCTGGCGGCGAACTTTTACGGGGAGGGCGGCGGCGGTTTCGGCATTGCCACGCCCCACGAGGTTGCTCACCAGTGGTTTTTCAACCTGATCGGTAACGATCAGCCGGATGAGCCGTGGCTGGACGAGTCGCTTGCCAACTATGCGGTCTATTTGTATTACGAGGCGGTGGACTGGCCACAGATGCAGACGGTGATGATGGAGAATGTCTTCCGTTACCGCTACGATGCGGCGCGGAACCTGGGGATAGACAGGCCGGTCAGCGGCGCGGTGGTCGGGTTTGATCAGAGTAACTATATCAACATCATCTATAGCAAAGGACCGCTGTTCCTGCACGCGGTGCGTGAACGTATCGGCGATGCGGCGTTTTTCGCGGCACTGCTTGACTATGCGCAAACGCATCGCTACGGGATCGCGTATGCGGAAGACCTTTTGGGCATATTCCGGCGTCACAGCAGCACACCGATCGACGATCTTATCGCTCTCTGGATCTATGGAGAGTGAGGGAAATACAGATGAGAAAGTTCCCCCTTGCCTCCCTGTTGCGGCGCGGGCAGGATGTCGCTGCCGAGATTCTTGCCCAGCAGGAACACCGCCCCTGGCCACTGCCCGAACGCCCTTGGTTCATGTTTCAGTCGTGGCAGGACCTTCTTTTTGCGCACTGGCCGGTTCCCGCCGCGCGTATCGCCAAGCTGTTGCCGTCCGGACTGGCGCTGGACATGTACGCGGGTGAGGCATGGGTATCGGTGGTCCCCTTTCGCATGTCGGGCGTGCGGCCGCGGTTTACTCCGGCGGCGCCGTGGGTTTCCTCTTTTCCGGAACTAAATGTGCGTACGTACGTAAAGAGTAGCGGAGGGGGGGAGCCGAGGCCGGGCGTGTTCTTTTCCAGTCTGGATGCGGG
>VYDA01000360.1:5746-10436 GCA_009843665.1 Caldilineaceae bacterium SB0675_bin_29
GGATGCGGGCAACCCCTTGGCGGTGGCGATGGCGCGGAGATCTTATCATCTGCCCTATTACCGGGCGCAGATGGAATGCAGGGTCGAAGAGAGCGGCATTCACTACTCCAGCCGGCGCACGCACAGGGGCGCGCCGGAGGCGGATTTCAGGGCTGTCTACCGTCCGACCGGCCCGGTATACCAGGCGGCTCCGGATTCGTTGGAGCAGTGGTTGATGGAGAGGTACTGTCTGTACAGTGTGGACAGGGCCGGGCGCGTTTATCGGGGTGAGATCCACCATAGCCCGTGGCCGTTACAGCCGGCCGAGGCAGAGTTCGGGCGCAATTGGGTTGCGCAGGCACACGGGCTCTTCCTGCCGGATTCAGAGCCTCTGCTCCATTTCGTCGAGAGGCTGGATGTGTTGGCATGGCGGATAGAGGAAGCGGGTGAATGAACTTTCTTTCCGAGATATTCGATACAGTAATGAATTTGCTGCGCAGCGAGGGTCTGCAGGAGTGGGGCGTTTGGAGTTATCCGCTACTGACCGTTCTGGTGATCGTCGAGGGGCGGATCGTGACGCTGCTGGCGGCGGTCGCGGCTTCGCTGGGGTATATGCGCTTGCCGCTGGTCGTGATCTGCGCAGTTGTTGGGGGGATCGTTGCTGACGGACTTTGGTACTTACTCGGATACAGGTTTGGGAAGGAGCCTGTGTTGCGCTATGGCCGGTGGCTGGGGCTGCGACGCCATCACCTGGAGCAGCTGCAGTGGGAGATGCAGGAGCACGGCCCCAGACTGCTGTTCATCGCGAAGGCGTTTTCTGTGCTCGTGATTCCAGCGCTGGTTGCGGCTGGAATGGGTCGTGTGCCATTCCGGCGCTGGTTTCCGATCGTCCTATTGGGTGAGCTGGTGTGGGTGCCGGTGCTGGCAGTGATCGGGCATCAGACAACGGAGGTGGTGCGGCAGGTGGAGCTGGGTTTGCACTATCTGCCGCTTGCAGGCGGGGCGGCGCTACTAATCACGATGCTGGTGGCGGCGCGGCGGCTGAAGGCGGGACGAGCGGGTGTTGGATGGCGACTTCCGGTGTCCTGGCCCGATGCCTATATTACCTATCAGACCGAGGTTGCTCCGATTCTGAATATGTACGGCAGCATGGCGGCCGGCAGCTTGAGTCAAGTAGTTGCACCGCTGCGGCAGGAGATGGCTGTGGCGAGGGTATCGGGACGGCGAGGCCGCAGGGATCCGCTATTCCTGGGTTGGTAGGAAAGATACCGGAAGCCGGACGCGAGTAACTCGCGAGTTGACAACGCCATATTGCGAGGCGAAGGGAGAGTAGCGAATCGCTACTCTCCTTTGCATTGGTGCTGTCTAGTCGACGCAGAAGGGTAGATTGACAAAGTCGAGGTCGTTATGGCGTACGCGGCTCAGGCTTACGGGTATGCAGCCGCTCAATTGGTTTGCGCCGATGGTAAACCCTTGCAGCAGGGCGAGGTTGCCCAGCTCGGAAGGAATCTCTCCGCTCAATTCGTTATCCTGCAGATACAGCCACGTCAGGTGGGCAAGGTTCCCCAACTCGGAGGGTATGGGGCCGCTCAGTCCGTTCTCGCGCAGGAAGAGGATGCGCAACTGGGTCAGGTTGCCGAGTTCGGGCGGGATGGACCCGCTCAGTTCGTTCTCATCGAGGTCGAGGACCCGCAGCTGGGCCAGGTTGCCGAGTTCGGGCGGGATTGGCCCGCTCAATTGGTTCTCATCGAGATAAAGTGTGCGCACTTCGGCGAGGTTGCCCAATTCCGGTGGGATCGAGCCGCTCAGGTTGTTCTCTTCGAGGGAAAAGAGGCCTACGTTAACCAGGTTGCCCAACTCAGGGGGGATTGGGCCGCTCAACCGGATCTCTTCGAGCTAGAGTGTGCGGAGCTCGATCAGGATGCCCAGCTCAGGGGGAATGGTCCCAGTCAGGCGATTCTCATCGAGAAAAAGAGTGCGCAAGGCGGCAAGGTTTCCGAGTTGGGGCGGAATCGGCCCGCTCAGTTGATTTCCGGTGAGGTCCAGCCGTTCCAGATTGGTGAGGTTGCCGAGCTCGGGGGGGATGGGGCCTGTCAGACGGTTGCGGTCGAGGTCCAGAGAGTTGAGGTGGGTCAGATAGCCTATTTCGGGCGGGATAGGACCGGTAAGTTGATTGTCATCGATAGCCAGCCTAGTCAGATGGGAGAGGCGCCCAATTACGGCCGGAATCGAACCGCTCAACTGATTTCCGCGCAGGTCCAGTCGGGTCACACGGCCGTTGAGGTCGGTGGTTACGCCGTACCATGTGCTGAGCGGTTTGTCGCTGAGCCAGTTATCACTGTTGACCCAGTCGTCGCCGCCGAAGGAAATGTAGAGTGAGGAAAGCGCGGCGCGGTCGAGGCCCTGCAACGCCTGATGGGTAAGGGTCCTCAGAGAAACACGGTAGAGGGCAAAGAGCAGATCGCCATTCAGCCCGAAGAGTGACTCCATACCCGATTCCGCGGCCGCGGGTGATGGACAGAAGGGCAGGTCCAATTGTTCACTGTCGACGGAAGCGGCGTTGCGCCAGCTTGCGGGGATGCAGCCGGACAGCGGATTACCGCTGATATTCCACTCACTCAGTTGGGTGAGGGCGTCCATCTCCGGCGGGATCTCCCCTCTCAGATCGTTTCCAGCCAGCTGGAGAGACTGAAGGTGCGTGAGGTTGCCCAATTCGGGCGGAATAGGACCGCTCAGCTCATTGTCATTGAGCAGCAGGGTCCGCAGCTGGGAAAGGTTCCCCAACTGCGGCGGGATGGGCCCGCTCAGGCCGCATTCGTCAAGATAGAGTGAGCGCAGCTGGGAGAGGTCGCCCAGCTCGGGTGGAATCGGTCCGCTCAGATCGTTTTCGTCGAGATCGAGTGAGCGCAGCTGGGTGAGGTTGCCCAGTTCGGCGGGGATGGACCCGCTCAGGTTGTTTTCCTCAAGCGACATGGCGCGCAGGTGGATGAGGTTACCCAGTTCAGGAGGAATTTCGCCACTCAGTTGATTCTCTTCGATAAACATTGTCTGCAGATTGGCGAGGAAACCGAGCTGGGGCGGGATTGCGCCGATCAACTGATTTTCGTCGAAATAGAGTGTTCGCAGCTCTGTGAGGCCGCCAATCTCCGGGGGGATAGAGCCGCTCAACTGATTTCCCGAAAGGTCGAGGCGTTCGAGGAGTTTAAGGTTTCCCAATTCCAGAGGGATCGAACCGGTCAACTGGTTTCTGTCGAGGTCGAGCCACTGCAACTGGGACAGATTTCCCAGCTCCGGGGGGATCGAACCGCTCAAGAGGTTGTCATCGATCACGAGTCGAACCAGCTGGGTGAGGGAACCCAACTGCGGCGGGATGGCGCCGGTCAGGCGGTTTCCGCGGAGGCTTAACTGCGTGACGCGGCCGTTCTCGTCTGTGGTGACGCCGTACCATGCGCTGAGCGGCTTGCCGGTCAGCCAGTTTTGATTGTTCACCCAGTTTTCGCCGTCGGCGGCGATGAAGAGCTCGGTCAGCGCGACGCGGTCGGTGTCGCCGCCGGACTGGTCGTTGCCCTGGGCATACAGGGTGGTCGCTGCGGCAGATTGGGCGAAGGCGATCAGGCATGCAACGAACAGAAGTGTGCCGCGGTATAGAAGCTGGGCGTTGAAACGTCTCTGTTTCATAGTCGGGCGTCCTCCTCACAGAGTAGACTGTTTTTCAAGGAAATCTGAGCAGCCTTGGGGCGGCAACGTGAAGGTTCTGTGCCGGTGACTTCCGGGTCTCATTCAACTCGGAACGAGTCGAAAATCTGCTCGATCACCGGTTGGCTGGCGCCGGCGATATCGGGGCGGGCCGCGATTGTGATCAGATAGGCGGTATTGTTGGCGCGCAGGAAGGTCATATCGAGATGGGCGGTCAGGAGATGCGATTGATCGCCCAACCTCATGGTGGCCGCGGCGCGGATGGCGGGAAGGCCGTTGCGCGTGCCTATTTCGACGGTTATCAACTGCGTATCGCCCCATGCTGCGACAGATTTTTCAGCGAGGGCAAGCCATTCTTCGCCGGCAACGTCGTCGGCCAGCGGGGCAGTGGACACGATCAGGAAGGTGGGAAAGATTGGGACAGTGTACAAGCTCTCCGGGTCCGGTTCGACGGCGAAGACGCCAAGATACTCGCCTGCCGGCGAGTCCAAAATGGCTCTCAACTGCTGCGTTGCCGTCTCTCCGCCGAGCAGGCCTGTCATTCGGTCCAGGTCACCCGCTTGCAGGTCGAAGGTTAACCAGTTGAAGGGTACAGCAAGTGAGTAGCCCAGGCGCCCGTCAACGATGGGAATCCAGAACCTGGGAAGATTGGCGGCAGGAACAGAGGTGGATGAAGCGGGCTGGCCTTCTTCTCCAGCCGGGGTCTGCGCCGGCTCTGCGGCGGCCACCTGTTCGGGCAGGACTGGGCGGAAGGACTGGACGATCTGGTGGATCACAATTCGTTTGGCCAAGGCGTTGCTCAGCCGGGTCGCAATCAGAAGTGTATAGGCCGCCTGGTCAGCGCGGACGATGGTTATGTCAAGATGGGCGGTCAGGCCGGCGCCCCGGCCTCCCAGTTGGTAGACGGCAGCGGCTCTGACTACGGGCAGGTCGTTGAGTGTGCCAAGACGGACGCTTTCGATGCGGGCTTCGCCCAGAGCAGAGATGGCGTCTTCAACGAGGGCAACCCATTGAT
>VYDA01000167.1 GCA_009843665.1 Caldilineaceae bacterium SB0675_bin_29
GTAGTCTCGAATATCGTGGAGCGCTACTTGAAGAATGCCTTTTTCCTGTGCTCGAGCCAGTATGCTCTCTGAGAGGGCCCCCATAAACATCGGCGGAAACAGTGTGAATACGTCGAAGTGGATGGTGCGAGGAGCCTCCACTTGATTACAGGCCTTATCGGATTCGTCATCCGCTCGTTGCTCCAGAATATCACTCTGGGCCATGATTTCCTCTTGACGGCCTTGGGGATGGCCTATTTCCGGCGGCTCGCGGATTCAATGGTGGAGAGCAGTTTCCATCGCCCCAGACCGAACCGGTTGAAGCAGCTTCTGCGACGAATTCGCACCTCCATTGTAGCACAACCGCAAGACCGGCAGACAGGGGAAGCTCCTGTCGCCGGCACTTGGCTGGGACGCATGCGGCGTCGGCGTTCACCACTCCGTTCCCAATTTACAATCGCCCTGACAGTTGTTCTCGTCGGCTGCCTCTATTTGCCCCGCCGCCTCGTCGCCCCGGTCGCTTCACAAGGCCTTAGACCCGTTCCCGTGCCCGTGCCGGCTCCTACCTCTGCACTGGCACTCTCAACCACAGGAACGCAGTTACAGCACACGCAGCCCGGGGACACTGCCAGTTCGACACGTGTCGCCCAACTGATTCCCGTTTCCGTTTCACAACCGTTGAATCGGCCTACGGTTGAGCATGCTCCGATTGCACCTGCCATCGCGCAGAGTGAAGAAACTGGCAGTAACGAGATCAAGACTGACGAGTCGACCCAGCGAGCCCCTTTGGCAAACACGACTGCCCTTTTGGATCAGCCCGCCAACATCGATCCCATCTACCGCTACGATCCGGAGGCCCTTTCCCAGCTGGATTTGGAAAGCTTGCTGCTCCAGGAACCATACAGGGACGAGCTGAATCCCACGTTCCGCGACGAGTTCGTCTCCAGGCCCCCTATGTCCGGCTTGAGCGTTCTACGCCCTGTCGCATTAAGTACCCCTGTGCCGTCCCGTAGCGCGGCGCCGCGTTTTGCCTCCCGGCCGCCTATGGGCGGACTGAACCTCCTGCGCGAGGAGATCAATAAAGCGCGAACTTCCCTCTCGATTCAAGTCGAGGTGGGAACCGATACCGGCCTTGGCCCCCGTACTCCCAGCGGCCCGGGCAGCCTCTGGCCGACCTTCGAACCGCCAAGCCTCATCAGTGGGGAACACTTCTGGCTCGAACCGCCATTTCCAGGGGGCTTCAATCAACTCTACAGCCCAGGCTACCAGTTCGGCAGCACCGGCGGCGGCCGCTACAGAATCCATCATGGTGTCGACATTGGGAATCCGGTCGGCACGCCTGTACTCGCCACCGCCTCCGGAGAGGTGGTCCATGCCGGGCCGGACAATCCCATGCTGCTCGGCCCCTACAATGATTTCTACGGGAATTCGGTTGTCATTCGCCTTGACCGAAAGCTCAATACCTCCCGCGGAGAGGAGGACGTCTTTGTCCTTTACGGCCATCTGGTCAGCGTGGAAGTCCAGGAAGGTCAATGGGTGGGAACAGGTGACTATTTGGGCGGCGTAGGTATGACCGGCATTGCCATTGGACCCCACCTGCACTTGGAGGTTCGAATTGGCCAGAACAGTTACCTGCATACGGTAAACCCTGCCCTGTGGATGCGCCCCGCGTCTTTTACCGGTACCGTGGCAGTACGACTGCTTTCAGCGACGGGCCGCACCTGGCCTGGCGTTCAACTCTCTCTCTACCGCTATGAAGAGACCGGCGTCAGCTGGTATCGCATCATCGAAACCTATCCGGAAAAGGAGAGCATCGGCCCCGACCCGTCCTGGGGCGAAAACGGCGCCCTGAGCCATATCCCCGTCGGCACCTATCTCTTGACTGGAACTGTCAATGGTGAAGAGGTCAGGCAGGAGATCACTGTAAGCGATGGTCAGACGACCTTTGTGGAATTGCGCACACAGCAGTAGACTTGCCTCTGCAATTCAGACCTCGGTTGAGATAGCCCCGTCGAGCCGTTTTTCCAACCGCAAACGGAATCACCTTACTCCGACTGAGCCTTCTACAACGCTTCCGTTTACATGGTAAGAATCCGATCAGGTCGGAACGGCGTCGCTGGCACAGGAAGCCCATATGCTGCGCGGCAGCTCTGGGCTCACCTCAAACTGGATCTCTGATGGAATTCGCCAAGACTCTCTTTAGTTTTACCCTCCCCTATCGTAAGCCGTTGATTGCAACGGTTGTCAGCATGGTCTTACTGGTAGGGGTGCAGCTATTTGCACCCTGGTTCATCCGCGAACTGATCGCGACCGTGCGCACCGACAACTCAGACGCCCTCTCCTACAGTCTCATAGGTCGTCTCGCCCTCCTTGCCTTGGCCATCTACGCTGCCAGGGCCGGGCTGGAGTTCCTGCGCAGCTACATGGCACATGTGGCCGGATGGGGCGTCGTTGCCGATGTAAGGGTCGCGATTTACAGACATCTGCAGCGGCTGTCTTTGCACTACTATGAAGACAAGCAGACCGGCCAGTTGATGTCACGCATGGTCAACGACTCCGATCTGCTGGAAAAGTTGATCGCCCACGCTGTCCCCGACGTGCTGGTGAACGTATTGACTTTGGTTGGCGTCAGCACCATGCTGCTGATCATGAACGCCCAGCTGACGCTCCTGACCCTGGTCCCCATTCCACTGATCGTCCTGACCATGCGCGGCTTTGCCAAGTTTGTGCGCCCTGCATTTCGAGAGCGCCAGGCCGAATTGGGTGAGCTGAACGCTATCTTGCAGGACAACCTCTCGGGCATACGCGAAATCAAGACCTTCACCCGGGAAAGGATGGAGTCCGACCGAATCGGCGTCCGCATCGACAACTACAAACGCTCACTCCTGCACGCGCTCAGACTGCTGGCAACCTTTGAACCCTTCGTCCACTTCGCATCCTCCTTGGGCGTCGTTGTCGTCATCTACTTTGGCGGCAGATTGGCGCTCGGCGGCGACCTGCCCATCGAGGATCTGGTCGCCTTCTTCCTCTACCTGGAGCTGTTTTACCAACCCGTGCGCCATCTCAGCCACGCCTGGGAGGCAATTCAGGAGGCCTTGGCAGGAGCGGAGCGGGTGAGCGAGCTTCTCCTCGAAGAGCCCGATATAATAGATCGACCCGACGCTGCGCAATACCGCGGGCGGGCCCAAGGAAACATCCTTTTCGACAACGTCAGCTTTTCCTACCTGACCGACCGGCCCATCTTGCGCAACATTGATCTGGAGATACCTGCAGGGTCCGTAGTAGCCCTGGTCGGACCGACCGGTGTCGGCAAGAGCACCCTTGCCAGCCTGGTCCCCCGCTTCTACGATGTGAATGAAGGCCGCATCACCCTGGATGGGCATGACATCCGCGACCTGACCATGGAGAGTCTGCGCCAGCAGATCAGCATCGTCTTGCAGGACGTCTTTCTCTTCCACGGCACGGTAAAGGAGAATATTCTGTTTGGAAGGCCGGGGGCAGGGGAGGAAGAGATGAAGGAAGCGGCGCGTGTCGCCAACGCCGTCGAGTTTATCGACCAGCTGCCGGATGGCTACGACACCTTGATCGGCGAACGCGGCGTGAAACTGTCGGGAGGCCAGAAACAACGCCTGGCCATCGCCCGCGCCATTCTCAAGGACGCGCCGATTCTGATCCTGGACGAGGCTACTTCCTCGGTGGACACCGAGACCGAGCAGCTGATTCAGCAGGCGCTGGAACGGCTGATGGCCGGTCGAACCACATTGATGATCGCCCACCGCCTTTCCACGATTCGCAACGCCGACAAAATTGTTGTGCTACAGAATGAGGGGATCGCCGAACAGGGCAACCATGACGAACTGATGGCGGTAGACGGTATCTACCGCCATCTCAATCTTGTACAGTCGCGCCTGAACGCGGAGGAGCAGGAGCCGGCAGTCGAACAACAGTTGGAATGGACCTCCTCTGTGCGCCCCTTACGCGTCACCGTCTGAGTCGAGCAGACGGCGCAGATTCTCACCCATGATCAGTGCCTGATCCGCATCCCCAATGAAGCTGCAATGGCTTCGGAAGCATTCGATCGCCTGGGGATAGGTCATGTTGCGCAAACAGACGGGATAGTCGGAGCCCCAATACAGCCGCTCGGGACCAAACGTGTCGTAAAGAGGTTGCACGATTTCCCGGATCGAGTCCGCGTAAGGGAAGTCCCAGAACCCCTGCTTTGTCGAATAGTAGAACCCGGAAACCTTGATACCCATGTTGGCATAGCGCGCTGAGGCCAGAACCTGATCCAGCCTCTCCTTCTCACCCACCCGCGGGTGCCCCAAATGGTGGACAAAAATGGTCAACTGCGGAAAACGCTCCGCGACCCTGTGCAGCGCAGCGTGATGATGCGGCGAGCAGGCAATACTGGCAATCAGGCCCAGCTCAGCCGCCGTTCCAAAAAACGCCAGCCCGTCCTCACCGTACAGCCAGTTGCCGTCGTCATCCGGCTTCATGTAATGAGTGAAAGCCTGCAGCGACCACCGCTCAGCAGCTTGCCGTAGCCGGTCGGCCGCACCCGGCGTGTGGTAAGTTTCCGACCAGCTGCAATCTACGTCCGCCACCTGCCGAATGCGCCCGGAGTAGAGCCCGCTCATCCGGTAGATGTAGTCATTGTTGTGTGGATTGTGCTCGATCCCGGCGCAGACCAGAAACGCCTGGTCCACGCCGTTCAAGTCCATTTCGTTCAGTAGCTGCTCGAAGCGGCCCTTGCCGTGAAAGTCCGGCACTGGAGGCTCGTACGGCCAGCGTTCCCAGGCGTGGCAATGACTGTCAATTATCATTGATTGTCTACGCCGCTCGTGCGAAAACCGGCTTCTCCAGAATCGTCTGCGTCTCGTAAATCGAACCCCCCCGCTACGACTCCGGCAGCGGCATCAACACCGGCACATCCGCCAGCCGCGGTCGATTGCATGGTTCGCCGCGCAACACCGAATCTGCATATGCTTCCCAATTGGGATAACCCTGCAGATGCCAGGAGTCCACGGCGCAGTACTGATAAAGAAGCAACCTTCGCGGACGCGAAGAGACGTTCTTTGCCGAAGCATGCAGCGTCCGCACATGGTGGATCGAAATGCCCCCGGCCTCCAACTCGATCGGCACCGCCTTATCCGCGTCCGGCACCTCAACCGTCACTGCACCGGCAAAGTGTCCGTCCTGGTGATGCGTGTAAATCGGGCCCCTATGCGAGCCGGGGATGACAAGCAGGCAGCCGTTCTCGTACATCATGTCGTCCATACTTACGCCGACTGCCAGCAGATCATCGTTCGTGTGCGGGTAGAACGCCCAGTCCTGATGCCACTCGACAGGACTGCCGTATTCCGGTGACTTCATGTTCAGCTTGTTGCCGTTCGTCCGCAAACCCGGCCCGACAAGCTGCTCGGCAATGTCGAGGATGCCCGGGTGCCTCAGGCATTCTTCGTACACCTTGTGCTGCATGACCGGGTCCTTGAGTCTGCGCAACTTGGGCGACTCAGGCGTGTGGCCCGGCTCCAGGTCAAAGACTTCCGTATGTTCAGTGACGCTGGCACTGAGCTGAACGAACTCATCGGTCACCCGCTGCAAGTCCGCAACCTCATCAGCCGAAAGGACGCCTTCAACGCCTAGGTAGCCGTTCTCGTGATAAAAGTCAATCTGTTGTCGGGTCAGCATTTTGATGCTCCTTGGTGGATAGGAAAGGCGAGCAACGCTATAATTTCAACTTTCACTTTAGTTCTGACTCAGAAATAGGGTTCAATCCACTCTTCCTTTATCTCAAGCCCGAAGCCCGGCGCGTCCGTCGGGACCAGCCAGCCGTCCTCTGCCACAGCCTGACCGGGAATGCCGGACGACTCCTCTAACGGTACGCCCGGCGCCGACCCGATAAAGTACTCCAGCCACGGGACGCAGGCAATGGCATGGGTAAAGTGCTGGCCGAAGGGATTCCTCCCTCCTCCGTGCAGAATCACCTTCTTACCGGCGGCGTCCGCGGCATTTGCGATCTTCAGACAAGTGCTCAGGCCGCCCACCCAGTTGATGTCCGGCTGCAGAATGTCGACGACATTGTGCCGCAGCGCCCACTGGAAAGGCATGTGCGTATACCAGTGTTCGCCCGTGCTCAGCGTCTGCCACGGAATGCGCTCCCGCACCTCGACATGCCCGTCCAGGTCCTCCGAGAGCAAACACTCCTCCATCCACTTCAGCCGGTAAGGGCGCAGCGTTTCCGCCAATCTCACCGTGTACTCAATATCGAAAGCCATCCAGCAGTCCAGCATCAGTTCGGCTTCGTCCCCGACCAGTTCCCTGGCTTCCGCAACCATCTCCTCGTTCTTGCGCAGGCCGTCCAGTCCGTCCGCGGGTCCATAGGGGCAGGCCAGCTTGAAGGCCCGGAAACCGAGTTCCTTATACCAATCCAGATCGTTCCCGGTCGAATAACAGAACTGCTTCTCCTTCTGCGGGCCGCCGATGAGACTGTAGACCGGCCTGCCCAGCAGCTTTCCCTTGGCATCCCACAAAGCCAGATCCACGGCGCTGACCGCATAGGCGGCCAGTCCCACCGAACCGTAAGGCTTTGTCATGCGGAACATCATGTCTGACAACCTCTGAGTTGCCAGACCGTCCTCGCCAATCAGATTTGGCGCAATATGATCGTCAATGATGGCCGCGGCCACCCGCCCATTGTCCGTCAGACCCCGCCCCCAGGTGCCGTCCTCCAAGGTAACCTTGCACCAGACCGCCCCCCACCTCTTGGGCGTCCACAGGCTCCGATGCCTCTTGACCTTTGGATACCAGGACATGGGGTTGGCGACTTCGGCCGTCTCCGCCCAGCCCTTGCGCCGCGGCTCCGTACTCTGCTCACGGGCGGGAAAGTTGACGCGAACTGCCTGAATTTCTGTGATTTTCATGTCAATCTGTCTCCGCGTTTCTGGACCGGTCCCGTTGAATGGATTGCCTTAAGAGTCGTGTCTGCCGCTGGTCCTGAGTAGAGGCTTTCCCGGAACAGAGAAACTCCTATGTATTCTCATTGCTGTCTGCACCGTTCTCTGCGCCGGCTTCCATTTCCTCTTGCAGCAGCCGAAGCAGTGCTAGACGCTCGTCGTAATTCAAGCCCGCCAGTATCTGGTTTGGACTAAGGCACTCCAGGATTTCCTCCGGACTAAGGCCCGCCAGCCTCTCTCTCACACCAAGGCCTGCCAGCCTTTCCTCGGGCGTTCCCGTTTCGAATATAAGTTCACGTATTCTCATGCCGTATTCCATCACCTTTTCGGGGGTTAACACCTCCGCCATGTTCAGCTCTCCTTTCACTTTGAGGGTCTGGCTCAGACCAAGAACATAGGCGTGTAATTCAGTTGATTCTGCAAAAACATCTTTGTCCAGCGAAGTAAATCCTGCATCTCTTTCCTGCTTGAGGCTGGCGAAGAGTTTGACAATGGCATTATTGGGTTCTGCTGGCAGTCGGTTCAGCGCCAAAAGCATTACCCGTCCCACAAAAGGAAGTTCGGTATGAAACACACCTCGCTGCGACTCTTCGTATCCCCACTTGGTAAGCCGGCTCTTCTGAGGCGTCTTCGCGCTCAGCACAACCGGCAGCGTTTGTCTCCTCGAAAGTCTCTGCACCTGGCGGTAGAAGAGGTCATAGGCGGCCGCCTGAAGTATCCCATCCTCGGTTACCGATTCAGTGTACTTGAACTCAATTAGGATATGAGCAGCCGAACTGTCGCGTATTCCGTCCGGCAGTCGCGCCCGCTGCGCTTCCGTCCAGGCTGCGCCTGCCCGCCGCAAGAGCAGAATGTCAACTCTGGGCGACTCGCTCAAAATGCTCGACTCCGTCGAAACATTCACCTGAACTGCAGCTAAGCTCAGCCTCATTCCTGAGCCGAGGAGCTGGTGGTACTGCACGCGCGCTGTGTTGTCAGCCATGACTGGGGGATATATGGCTCGAACAGTTAAACTGTTCCGCGGCGGCGCTTACCGGCTTTCAGACTATTCTGAGCCGCGCCCGCCACTTTGGGCTCCGCTCCCTCTGTCCCCGCTAGTCGGAAGAGGATGTCAGAGGCGGTTCCCTTCCGCGCCTAAACGGTACTTGATTTTGAGGGAGATGTCAAAGCCCAAGTGTGACGCCACCGGCCCGCGTCATCGGATTCAGACGCGATCCCTGACTGGAAGGACAGAATAGCAAAATTGCGTTATAATCGCCCGAAATACAGCCGCACACACCTAATTTCGCCGCGACCAGAAAATCTTTCCGACGCGCCAACAAACTATGGCCTCTCATCGCGATTCAGATACAATCAGCGTTCGCGCTGATGAGAAATTTGACGAACATGCGGTCGCAGACTTCCTGCGCGGTAAGTTGCCAGGCACCGAAAACCCTCTCACCGTTCAACAATTCGGCGGCGGCGCCGCCAACCTCACCTATCTGCTCGACTACGGCAGCCATGAATACGTACTGCGCCGCCCACCACTTGGCCCGGTCGCGCCCTCCGCCCATGACATGGCCAGAGAGTCGAAAGTGCTGCTGCAGCTCTGGAAACGGTTCCCTCTCGCACCCAGGGCCTACCTCTTCTCCGATGACGAGTCAATCGTCGGCGCACCCTTCTTCGTGATGGAGAGACGAAAAGGCATCGTCGTCCGAGAGTCCCTTCCCCCTGTCTTTGACGCCTGGAGCGACGCCCCCGCCCGCATGAGCATAGCGCTTGTCGAGGCGCTCTCCGACCTCCACGCCGTAGACTACGAAGCCATCGGTCTGGGAGACCTGGGTCGACCGGCCGGCTTCATCAGGAGACAGATCGAGGGGTGGTGGCGGCGCTGGCATGCCGCCAAACTGGAGGATCTGCCTGCGATGGACGCGGTCTATGACTGGTTGAGCAGCAATGAACCACCTGAAGCTACGCCGTCGCTCGTCCACAACGACTATAAGCTGGACAACGTGATGCTGGACCCCCAAGATCCAGGTCGCATTGTCGCCGTCTTTGACTGGGATATGTGTACGCTCGGCGATCCCCTCTCCGACGTGGGCGCCCTGCTGGCCTGGTGGTGCCTGCCAGACGACCCGGCCCACTTCAGAACGATGGCCATGATGCCCCTCGACGACCGCTTCCTGCGCCGCGAAGACCTCGTAGCCCACTATGCTGCACACAGCGGCCGCGACCTGTCTGCCATTCACTTCTACCATGCGCTCAGCCTCTTCCGGGTGACCGTCATCATCGCCCAAATCTACGTCCGCTACGTGCGCGGCCAAACGCAGGATCAACGCTTCGCAGCCTTCGGCCCGCGCATCACCGCCGCAGCCCAGGCCGCTCTCGAAGTTATCAGGGGCCACTGAAATCGCGAGATTCGCCTCAGACTTTTTCTTCCCAGCTATACACAGGATTGACGCGGAGTTGAGGACTGACTATCATATTCCGCTAGACAGACCACCTCTAAACCACCTCGGAAGGAGCGAATACCGTGCAGGAACATAGAGTCTCAATGCTGGGCACAGGCCTGATCGGCATGTTCTACACAATGTCCCTCAATGGCGGCAGGGGCAGAGACCGAGTGCAGCTCGTCTACTCCCGGACAGCGGAAAGAGCCAAGGCTTTTGCATAGGAATGGGACATCCCCGCCTGGACCACAGACCTGACCGAAGCCTGTACCTCCGACGATATCGACACCGTCGTCATCGGCCTGCCCAACCACATCCACGAAGAGTGTGTTGATCTTGCCGCCGCCGCCGGCAAGGCGATTCTCTGCACCAAGCCCCTCGGACGCACCGCAGCCGAAGCCAAGCGCATGCTGGACAAAGTTGAAGAAACCGGTGTCTTCGGCGGCTATCTGGAAGACCTCTGCTACACGCCCAAGACGCTGAAGGCCATCGCCTCCGTCGAAGAAGGTGCCCTCGGCCATGTAACCTGGGCTTGCTCCCGCGAAACGCACCCCGGCCCCCACAGCGACTGGTTCTGGGACCTCGAACAGGCCGGCGGCGGCGCAATCGTTGACCTCGGCTGCCACTGCATCGAAATTGTCCGCAGCTTCATCGGCAAAGACATCCGCCCCGTCGAAGTCATGTGCTGGGCCGACACCCTCGTCCACCCCATCGACGCCGAAGACAACGGCATCGCCCTCATTCGCTTCGAAAATGGCGCCATCGGCCAGTTCGAAGTCAGCTGGTCTTTCCGCGGCGGCATGGACCTGCGCGACGAAGTCGCCGGCACAGAAGGTACCATCTGGCTCAATCACTTCCTGCGTACCGGCTATGAAATGTACACAAGCGGCGCCGGCGCCGGCTACGTCGCCGAAAAAGCCGAGTCCGAAAGCGGTTGGCTCTTCCCGGTCGGCGACGAGGTCGTCGAGCTCGGCTACAACGACATGTTTGACGACATGTTCAACGCCCTCGACCAGGGCACCGAACCCAGAGAGACCTTCTACG
>VYDA01000666.1 GCA_009843665.1 Caldilineaceae bacterium SB0675_bin_29
GTTAATGAACTCGCCGGGGATCGAAGGCAGGCCCTCGTTAGCGAAGATGGAACAGACGAGCATCCCTGCCAGAGGTATGCCATCGGCACGAAGACCGTCGATGGCGCATTCGACTTCGGCCAGATAGAGCTCCGCCAGCTCCTCGTCGGAGACGCCGTCCTGGAGCGAACGGTAGCGTTGCGGGAAGGGGAAGGCGCGGATTTCGCCGGCTTTCTCCCCCTCCGCTTGCTGGCTGACGCGAGTGAACTTGCTTACTTCGGCGCTATTGCCGTGGTAGGCGGAATCGCTGCAGATGAATCCCTTGCCGCCGGTTACGGCGCGGGCGATGGCCAGCGCGACTTCATTGGCCTCCGTGCCGGTGCAGGAGAATACCACAGAGGTCAGGGGGCCGGCGTGCAGGTTTGCCAGCCTTTCGGCGTAGTCAAGGACGTCTTCGTTCAGATAGCGGCTGTGCACATTAAGCGTCTGCGACTGGCTGTACATGGCTTCGACGACATGTGGGTGGCAGTGACCGACGCAGGGCACGTTGTTGTACATATCCAAGTAGCGCCGGCCGCTCTCATCGTAGAGCCAGACGCCTTCGCCACGTACAATATTGACCGGTTTTTCGTAGAAGATCGGCGCGCCGGCACCAAGGAGGCGATCGCGCCGATCCATCAAGTCTGTTTTTGTCATTTCTTATCCTGTGCAGTATCAGTCGAGGGCATGTATCCAGACAATCTGGTCATTCGCCAAGATCAACAATGATATCGTTGCCAACAACGCGTACGGGATAGGTCTTGACCCGCACCGCCGGGTCGACGAGACAGCGGCCGGTTGCAATTTCAAAGGGCCACTGATGCCACGGGCAACGCAGGACTTCGCCATCTCCATCGACCGCCAACTCGGCGGCGTGGGCGGAGGGCGGCGCGTTTGCATTGATGCGCCCGGTCAACTCACCGGTACAGAGGGGACCCCGCTTGTGGGGGCAGATGTTGCGGAGCGCGTACAGGTTACCGTTGACATTGAAGACTCCGATTCCGGCCCTACCGCGGAAGGGCACGACGATCTTACGGGCTCCGGGGGGAATCTCCCAGATTTTGGCTATGACAACCTGGGTCATAGCCAGTCGTCTCCGATGCGGAGCATCTCCAAGGCGTTGTCAGCGAAGATTCGCTGCTGCGACTCGGGCTCGAGTTTGGGAAAGGTTGTTACGGGATCGTTCCAGTCGAAATGGGGGAAGTCGGAACAGTAGACGAGCGTTTCTTCGGCGTGCAGCATATCGAGAAACTGGTAGAGCTGTTCGGTTGTTTCGGCTTCGTGTAACGGCTGCGAGCCGACGCGAATGTGCTCGCGGAAGTACTCGCTGGGCAGCCGTTTCAGCCAGGGCGTCTGGTCGCGGATGGCCTTCCAATCGGAATCCATGTGCCACATCACGGCCACTGCCCAGAGCTGCTGGGCTTCGGTCAGGGCAAACTTCAGATTGGGGAACTTCTCGAAGACGCCTTCACAGATCAAGGAGGAGGCGTGCGCGCTGGCCACGAAGGGGCGACTCATGCGCGACTCCATGTAGTAGGTGGGAAAGCCGACCGGTGTTGGCGTGGTCCGGGCCGCGCCGCTGCCGCCACCGATATGGGCGACGACCGGCAGGCCATGCCCTTCGCAGGCCTCCCAAATTGGGTGGTAGAAGCGGTTCCCAAACGGCATACTGGTGCCCATGGGGACCATGACGGCAACCGTGTCCTTGCGAGAGGCCAAACGGTTGATTTCACTGACGGCCTGTGCGGGGTCGGAGGGTGAGATGAGGATGGCGTTGACTACACGTTCGTCCTTTTCCAGCCAGTGCTCGATGGTCCAATCGTTGAAAGCGCGGCACAGCGCGGCGGCCCAGTCGGGGTCAGGCAGGCCGGTGTAGCCGTAGAAGGGCGGGGGGCCGGTCAGAAGCGCGTAGTCGATGTTCCATGGATCGAGATGTTCGCGCTGCATGAATTCCAACGAAAAGTTGAAGTCACGTTCCTTCAGACTCGGGTCTTTCAGGTCAGAGCGATTGGTGCGGTATGGAACATTAGAGTAACCGGCGCTGGGAAGATGCAACCCCTGATCGATCAGGTGATTCTGCCAGAAAGTGGACAGATAGGGTAGCAGCTGTTCGGGACGTTCAAAGTTGTGGTGGACGTCGCAGTCGACGATCTTGACGCCTTCTTTGGGTTGCGCGGTCCATCCTGGCGCTGAAATTGGGGCTGCTCCTATCTTGGTCATGGGAACATTTCCTTGAGCACTGTAGAGATATTCAAGACAACTCAGAGCCAAAGCCTATAAATCGGAGTTGGCTGTGGAGACCAATGGACCGTTTTGGCCAAAGGAATCCCCCTTCAGCCACACATCCCTCTGCGGGAAAGGAATGGAGACTCCTCGCTCTTGCAGACCACAGTAGATGGCTTCAAGAATTTCGCTCAGCGAGGAAAGTCTTTGCGATGGATCATCGATCCAGTATTGAATGCGAAACAGAAGCGCGGAATCCGCGAACTCAACCAGGAAAGTACGCGGCTCCGGTTTTGATAACACGGCCGAATGAGCTGCGATATGGGAATGGAGGATTTCGTGTACAACGCTGATGTCGGTGCCGTAAGCGACTCCGATCTGGGACTCGATGCGCAGGATCTGGTCCGACTTGGTCCAGTTGTCAAGACGCTGCGACACCATTAAGGAGTTGGGAACAATAACTTCAGTATTGCTGAACGTTTTGACAACCGTCGTGCGCAGGCTCATTTCCTGGACCGTGCCCCTGATTCCATCGACCTCAATCACATCGCCATCCCGTATCGTGCCTTCGGTCATCAGGACCAAGCCGGCGATGTAGTTGCTGGCCAGATTTTGAAGGCCGAGGCCCAGTCCGATGCTCAGCGCGCCGAGCGGCACCAGGAAGATGGACAGGTTTATGCCCAAAGAGGACAGAGAGGTATATACACCTGCGAACAGAATTGAAAGGAAAACAGTGGAACGGAGCAGGCGCCGGTTGGTCGCCGTGAGTTTGAGCCTTCCTTCCAAACGGTTCTGGAACTGACGCGCGCCAACACGGGCGAGAATGTAGAACAGGAGGACGATGCCAACCGTAATCAGCAGGTCGACCGGCGTGAGTGAAGATCCCTGAACTGTAGTTATCGGGGTATTCAGGAAGCGGATGATACCGCCCATATATTGCGTCCGGTTCGAAGCTATACCAGCTTGTAGAACTGGCGGGCATTCTCGGCCATGATGTTTCGCCGGGTTTCGAGCGGAAGAGTTGCCGGCAGCGCCCGGTCAGGAGAATCGAAGTCCCAGTGCGGATAGTCTGTTGCGAACATCAGCTTGCGCCCGTTGTCCATCTGTTCCAGCAGCTGAACGAAATGTTCGTGTTGCCTGGGTTCCTCCATGGGCTGCGTGGAGAGCCAGAAGTGTTCCTGCATATATTCGGATGGCGCCTTCTTCAGATAGGGCGTTTCGGCTTTCAGTCGCTTCCAACTCTGGTCCAGCCTCCATGCCAACGAGGGCATCCAGGCGAAACCGCCTTCGATGATCACTATGCGCAGCTCCGGGAAGTGTTCGAAGACGCCCTCACAAACCAAGCTGGCGACCTGGGCCTGGAAGGACTGGGCCATACCGGTGTGATCTTCTATGTAGTAGGAAGGCCAGCCGCCGCCGGTGAGGGGATGTCCGGCACTGCCGCCGAAGTGGATGCCGATAGGGAGGTCATACTCCAGTGCGGCCTCGTACATCTTCCAGTATTTGCGCCGGCCAAGCGGCTCCTGGGTTCTTACCACGAGTATGATCTGCACGAAGCCTTCATGGTCGCCAAGCCGATGTATCTCCTGCGCGGCGAGCTCCGCGTCCTCATAGTTTACGAGGATTGACGCACGCAGACGGGGCTCAAGTTCGAGCCACTCTGCGATCTGGTAGTCGTTGATTGCCCGTGCCAGCTGTGCGCCGTACGCCAGGTTAACCTGACCGCCGGCGCCTGCCAGTGGATTCAGGATGCCGTAATCCATATCGAAGGCATCCAGCAACTGCTCGCGCGTGAAGTCGAGGTCAGTGCCGGGAGGGCGTCCGCTTGGGGGCCAGGCATCTGTACGGGCAGCGTTGGGTTGATGGCGGGGGTAGCCGACGCCGTAATGCCCCCGCATTCCGATCATTTCGTGGTATTCGCGCCACTCTGGCGCCAGATAGTCGGAAATAATCTGATTGAAGACGGGGTCATCGTAGACGTCAAAGTTGTGAATGTCGGTATCTATCACCGCCAGCTTGGTCTTCTCTGCTAGTTGCGGTTGTTCGGTGATCTCAAGATCGAGAGTCATGGCAGATCTCCCTAGAGTCGGTAGAAGGAGCGGGCGTTTTCCGACCAGATATTGGAATTGAGCGGTTCGGGCAACTCCACCGGCCAGGCTTCACTGTCATCATCATAGTGCCAGTGCGGGTAGTCGGTTGCGAACATGAGCATAGTGTCCGACTCCAACTGTTCGATGGTCTGCAGGATGTATCGGGGGTCGGGAGGTGCGCCGACCGGTTGCACTGTGAGGCGCATGTGATCGCGGATGTAGTCGGAAGGGGCGCGCTTAACCCAAGGGGTATTGGAGCGCAGACCCTTCCACTCCTTGTCGAGCCTCCACATAAGTGAAGGCATCCATGCGAATCCGCCTTCGATGAGGGATATGCGCAGATCGGGGAAGCGGTCGAAAACACCTTCGGCGACGATGCTGATGACCTGGGACTGAAATACTTGCGCCATGCCGGCGTGCTCTTCGAGATATGTCGAAGGCCAACCTACCGGAGTAGGGGGGTTGCCGGGGGCGCCGCCGAAATTTATGCCGACAACCAGATTGTGCTCGACTGCGGCTGCGAACAGCGGGTCGTAGTAGCGGTTTCCGTAGGGGATATGGGAGCGAACCGGAATGATTACCTGAACGAATTGCGGATGGTCGCCGAAGCGATGGACCTCCTCGGCGGCGCGGGCCGGGGCCTGGCTGGGAACGACCAACGAGGCCCGTAGCCGCGGTTCGGGCGTGAGCCACTCGTCGATCTGCCAGCGGTTGGCCGCGGTAGCCAAGTCGGCGGCGAGGTCCTCCTGCCTTACGCTCTGGACACGATAGGAACAGTTCAGGATCCCGATTTCGGTGTTCCAAGGGGCCATTGCCTGCTCCCGAACCAGCTGAAGAGTGGAGCCGGCTTGCCCGCCCTCGGCAGGAATGGAACCTGGTCGAGCAGAGGTAGGCGCCCCGCGAGGATAGTCGTTGGCGTGGGGACTGTTGAAGGCTGACCCGCGGATATAGTCCTGCCAGTAGTCGGCCAAGTAGGGCACCAACTGTTCGACCGACGACACCTCGTTGTGGATGTCGCAGTCGATCACTGGAAGCGCAGGGGCAGGCTCATTCCTACCATTGACGGGTTGCGCAGCAGTTCGGCCGCGATTGGCGGGATTGTGTCCGTTCTCGGACGCAGCCGAATGGGGCTGCGGTGCTTGGGCGCTTGCGGTCATGGATGCCTGCTCTCACGATTTGCGCAGTTGGGACCCTTTACCGTCCTGAGTTACGCAGATTCTACCGTTTTGCGGCCCTGGCGTCAACGCCAGACCCGGTTGGGACCAGGGCAGACTCAACTGTGCCCGGACCCCAGATTCCCTCGCCTCGTGCATCCACTATTGGGCACCGACACGATACAGGATTCGCCACGATTTCTTGTCTCTTTTTTGGCGCAACGGACCTCCTTTTTTTGGTTTAGGTCGGAAAATGAATGGTTCTGTCGGTTCGAATCGTGATTTCAGGGCCTAAGCACCTGGCTACGTAGTTGTATCGCCGCCGTTCCTGATGCGCTTTAGGTAGTTGGACTGTGTGGCTTTCACAGAGTTGCTGCGGCCTTCCTGATCGATCAGGTTTCCGAAGGGAACGGGCCTTTACCTCCTGGAACCAAGGCGACCGCATCTGGAATTGGCGCCATATTAGTCCATGAGGCGGGAGTACGAGTGACGCTCCAATTCCTCTCAGCCGGCAACACGGGCCCTCGCAAATGTTGGATGCATTTGCCTTGGTTCAGATGGCGTGTCGTCGCGCCAAGTCGTGATAAGTAGTGATAGATAGTGGCAAGTAGTGGTAAGTAGTGGGGTTTTGCTTTTTTTTCTTGAGTTCGCAGTCATTTCTCAATTGCTTCTTCGGGTTCGGGGCAGGCAATCAGCAGGCCACTTACAGAGTTACGGCGGCCTGCTTCACCTCCCGAAATCATTTTAACCAGAGTCCTGGTCTGATTCTTGCTGTTCGCTCTCGGAAAAGCAGTGCCGGTTTCGGTCGCTAGAGTCTTCGTACGCTCAGACTTGACCGTCTCCGCCTAGATTTTCAATTCCTGAGAGTCAGCGTTTGACGATGCCACCATTATATCACGCAAATTGATGTGCCTGGTCGGCCATTTTTGCAATCTCTACTGGTTTCGCCTATCTCTTATCCGGTGAAAGTGCATTCAGTTCTGTCGCGAGCTCCCACCATTTTTTCAGGTGTTGCATTCATTGACGTTCAGCTTTTCCGGACCCGGCACCGCAGTCACAGGATTTTCAGCTCAGAGGCGTTTGCCGAGAGGATTGAAAGTAAATTCGTTCTCGGAGATGGAACCTCGTCAGGATTTCGCTTTCGCAGACACACGTACGTGGCGGTGTTCAAGCGTCCAGAGGTTGCGACCGCCGGAATCCTTGCCTCCGCGGGGGCCTTCACATATAATTTGCGGAAGTAAGAACCACGCCATTTCCCCAACAGGAACTGATCGCAGATGGATGCCCAGACTCAACCACGCCAGCGACTATTGTATCTGCATGCGCGGACGCCAAGTGTATTTTCGGAGATACTGGGGTACACATTGATAGAACCGGTCAAAGGTTTTCGGGTCGAAATCAGCGGCGGGGAGTTTGAATGGCCTTACACGACCGTACATGACGCTGTTGTTGACGGCTGGCAGATCGTTCAGTTCCCGCACTTGCAATCCCCTTTCAGCGATACAGATCTCGATGTAGTCGGCTATGAGTTTGTCTTGCAGAAGATGGAGGTAATTCCATGACAGACAACGAATACCTGTTGACTGACGTAGACATGGCGCGCTTTCTGGTAAACGGCTACCACGTTATCGAATTGGACCTGCCGGCGGGTTTGAATGAGCACATTGCTGAACAGCTCGACGGGCTGGCCGCCAACCCGGGCGACGCGATAACCGAATCGGTGCCCGAGCTATGGCAGGTGGTGGAGCATCCGCAGGTGCGAGGGGCGCTCATCAGTCTTCTTGGCGAGGACTATGCTGTGAATTCACACCGGCACTGGCACTGCAAACTGCCCGGATCAGGGGACATGCAGTGGCACCAGGACGGGACGAACAACCGCAACACGACAATCGATCGCTTGTTGGGGTTGTACTACCCGCACACTATCACTGCGGAGATGGGCCCAACGGTCATCGTTCCGGGGACGCAGTTTCGCAACGCGCCGACTGACAGAATGGCGACGTACACAAACATTCGGGGCCAGGTGCCCCTGACAGTCCCCGCAGGTAGTTTTGCAATCACCCACTACGATTTGTGGCACGGCACGGCCAGTAATCGATCAAGTGTCAAGCGCCACATGATCAAGTTCCTATTCAACCGCACGAGCGGGAACAGTGCCCCCTCATGGAACCATGACCCAGAGGCGCTAAAGCGAGAGCGCGATTGGGACGCGCGCGACAAGGCGCAGGATGCCGTCAACATCCTCTCCTTCGGCAATCCGCTTGGGGTCTCACAGAGCGACCACTACAAGGAGCGGATCATCCGCCAAGCATGTTGGCAGGAGTTGTTGGGAAATCAGGAGCAGCAGGAGGCAAGTCGATTCTAGAATTCCGAATCGTGTAGCGTACCATGGAAGTCAGGTCAGCTTCTCAATGCAGGGCGTTTCTTGACTGGGAGGCGAACCACTCTCCCTTCCGACATTATTTACAGTCCAATTTAAAAGACGACGAGAGTTAGCGGATATGGATGAACTTTCCAGTTACAATCGAGAGCGCTGGAATGGATTGTCACGCGCCGGAGTTTTGTACTCGCGGCCCAAATTGGAGTTGGACGAAGCCGCGGCGCGAGAGATGGTGGACGAGGCGGGTTTGCTTGGCGACGTGCAGGACAGACGCGTTCTCGTGCTTGCAGGCGGCGGAGGACAGCAGTCGGCCGCGTTGGGTCTTCTGGGGGCCAAAGTAACCGTACTTGATCTGTCTGATGAGCAGCTCGTGAAGGATCGGGTGGCGGCCGAACATTATGGGCATTCGCCCGTTCTCCTGCAGGGTGACATGCGGGACCTATCCCGATTCAGTGAAGACTCCTTTGACATCGTGTATCAGCCCTTTTCGATCAACTTTGTGCCTGACGTCCGCCCCGTTTTTGAAGGCGTAGCGCGCATACTTATAGGGGGGGGTCTGTACCATGTGCAGTGGCACAATCCTTATACACAGACTTTCAATCCCGACGACTACGATCCAGTAAGGGGGTATTCGTCAAATTCGATCTACAAGGATGGCGAGGTTGACGTCGTCGCCATCTATGGCACCGATACGTGGGGCGTTGAAGGCGAGGATGGCTCCAAGATAGATGTGCCGGGCCCAAGGGAGTTTCGGCACACGATGCCAACGTTTGTCAACGGCTTGATTGCCAGCGGGTTCGAGATTCTGGCGTTCAGTGAGCACACGACCTGGGAAGAAAACCCGGAGCCGGGGTCGTGGGAGCACTACAAGGCGGTCAGCCCGCCGTATCTGGCGTTCTGGACCAGGAGGAGGGGCAACAGCGTCTGACGAAACTGCCTGACGAAGCCTGGCGCACCGGTCACCAGACGGGAAGCACGAAGGGATCTGCAGTCCTTTCAACCTCATGTTTGAGCATTTGGCGGTGCTCAGACAGAGTTCTTGCGTAATGCGGCTGGCCAGCCAGGTTGTTCGTCTCGCCGGGGTCGACTTCCATGTCGAAAAGCATTTCCGGGCGCTGTCCGTGGGAAAAGACAAGATATTTGTAGCGGGCCGTGCGAAGCATGCGGCCCTTTTTGGTTTCATCGTCCAAGAAAGGTTGCAGCTCCGTAACAAGGCTCGAGCGCCCTGGCAGTGCCGGATTCTCGATTAGCGGACGAACAGTTTGCCCGTCTATTCCTGGCGGAGCGGCGATATTTGCGTAGTCGCACAGCGTCGGCAACAGGTCTACGCCGGAAACGAGGTGCGTGCGGTCAAAGTGGTTTTCTTGAACCGCCCCCGGCAGCTTTATCACGAATGGCACTCTGACTACTTCCTCCCACAGCATCAGTTTGGTGACCCACTTGTGGGCGGCGACTCCTTCGCCATGATCGCTTGTCAGCACGACTAGCGTGTCTTCGACGAGACCACTTTCCTCCAAGGCCCCGAGCAGCCGGCCGACTTGCTCGTCGACGCGTTCGGTCAGGCGGTTGTAGACATAGAGGTATCGGCGCCAGTCGGTCTCGTCCCAGTCGTGGGTCCAACTCATCTCGGGTCCGTACTCGGTGCGGTTGCGGCAGAGGCCGACGAATTCAGGCTCGTCCGGGACTGGCTGGAAGTTGGCGGGTAGCGGAGGGAGTTCGATGTCGGAAGGGACGTCGACAATGTGGTGCCATTCCATCACCCAGTAGCAGATGTCGTGGGGGTTGTGGAGGGAAGCCACGAGCAGGAAAGGGTCAACGGATCCGGCGTCTCGCGGGGATTGGCTTTGCAGGAACTCTACGGCATGGTCTGTCCAGATAGGGTCCGTGTCGGTGCCGAGTTGACGGGGTATCCCATCGGGGTATTCGTCGCAGAGGAACTCAAAGCCCGGACTGCCGCCGACTTCCTCAATGCCTTGCCTGGGATTCGGCCCCAGATGCAGCTTGCCGGCGTAGAAGGGTCGGTAACCGGACTGGCGAAAGTGTGCGCCCATTGTGGGGATGCCGGGGTTGACCGCAGGCCCGTTGACCTCGACGCCGGTCCGGTGCGGCAGGCGACCAGTTAGCAGGCTGCCTCGGGATGGACCGCAGACTGGCGACGCGCAGTATGAATTCAGAAAGGTCAACCCGCTGCGGACGAGGGAATCCATATGCGGCGTGTGCAGGTAGTGATTACCATGTGCGCTCAGCGCGGCATGTGTCTGCTGGTCTGTAAGGATGACCAGGATGTTGGGTTGTGTCGTCATAGGAGGGACTTTCGTGATTGGCAGGAGCACTTACGTATCGAAGAGACCAGCACTATTTGACCCTATGAGGGGACTGTTGTCAAAGAGCTCAATGTAGGAGCGTGCATTCCAGATTTGGGGTGGGAACAGTCTGGCGGAGAATCGGTGCCAGCGGTGGCTGGAATTGTATACCGTCATTTGGCGAGACGCAGTGCAGGCGCCAGGCCTGGCCGTACGGTGGAGTCCGTCAGTTG
>VYDA01000071.1 GCA_009843665.1 Caldilineaceae bacterium SB0675_bin_29
GGGAGGGCCGAATAGGCCCGACCGCCCGGAACTGCAGTGGTCAGTGGTTAGTGGTTAGTGGTCAGTGGCGGGGGGAGAGGGTTCCAAATCGAGTGTGGCTGTGCAGTTCCACTAAAAACTGACTACTAAAAACTGCAGTCTAACGGCCGGCGAGCCCGGTGAACTGCGCGCCCTGGACGAACTGGCGCTGGGCGAAGAAGAAGAGGAGGATGACCGGCAGGATGGTGATCATCGACGCGGCCATGACGAGGTGCCAGAAGTTGCCGAAGCGGCCTTTGAACCAGAGGAGCCCGAGGGGAAGCGTGTACATTTCGCTCTTGGAAATGTAGATGAGCGGCTCCATGAAGGCGTTGTAGTGCTGCAGGAAGGCGAAGATGGTGATCGTGGCGACGGCCGGGCCGCAGAGGGGAGCGATCAGCTGCCAGAGGATGCTGAAGTTGGAGGCGCCGTCGATCTTGGCGGCCTCGTCCAGTTCC
Organism: Caldilineaceae bacterium SB0675_bin_29; assembly: GCA_009843665.1. Taxonomy (GTDB): domain Bacteria; phylum Chloroflexota; class Anaerolineae; order Caldilineales; family Caldilineaceae; genus Bin5. Next base: position 477 of record VYDA01000071.1, read on the forward strand.
AGGGGCAGGGTCAGCATGTACTGGCGCATGAGGAAGATGTAGAAGGCGGCGCCAAACCAGGCCGGCACCCACAACGGGTAGAAGGTCCCCACCCAGTTGATCTCTTTGAAGATGATGAAGACCGGGATCATCGTTACCACGGCGGGCAGCATCATCGTCGCCAGCAGAACGGTGAAGACAAAGTCGCGCCCCGGCCAGCGCAGGCGCGAGAGACCGTATGCGACCGTCAGCGAACTCAGCAACATGCCGATCGTCCCCATGATCGAGACGAAAAAGGAGTTGCGGATGAAGAGATGGAAGGGCAGGCGTCTGAAGACCTCGAAATAGTTATCCCATTTGGGTTCGGTCGGGATCCATTCGATCGGCGTGATGAAGACCTGGCCGGGCAGCTTGAGCGATGTGCTGACCACCCAGGCCAGCGGCATGAGGAAGGTGAGCCCCAGGGCGATCATCGCGATGTGCAGGACAAGATGACCGATCCTTGTCTGCGTTTTTCGGGATTGGAGCAGGGTTGGTCTTGCAGTCATAACGTAAATCGGCGGCCGGTGCCCGGAAACAGGTGGTCAGCGCCGCGGCCGGTCATTCGTCTCCTCTATAGTCTGCCTTCATAGTAGACCCAGCGGTTGGCAAAGAAGAACTGGATCGCGGTGAAGGCCATGATGATCAGGAACAGGATCCAGGCCAGCGAGGCGGCATAGCCCATCCGGAACAGCTCGAAGGCGTTGCGGTAAATGTAGAGCACCATGAAGAGGGTGGCGTTCTGCGGGCCGCCGTCGGTCATGATGAAGACGGTGGTGAAGACCTGGAAGCTGGCGATGATGCCGATGATCATGTTGAAGAAGATGATCGGCGAGATGATCGGGATGGTTACGTTAAGGAAGCGCCGCCAGGCGTTGGCGCCGTCGATCTCGGCCGCCTCCTGGAGCTCCTGCGGCACCCCCTGCAGGCCGGCGAGGAAGATGATCATCTGGAAGCCGGTCAGCCACAGGCTCATGATGATGAGGGCCGGTTTGGCCCAGCTCGGTTCGAAAAGCCAGTTGATGGGCCCCAGCCCAAACCAGTGCAACACCTCGTTGAGCACGCCGAACTCGGGGTTGAGGATCTGGACCCAGACGACGGCAAAGGCGACAGCAGGGGTGATGGAGGGCAGATAGTAGACGGTGCGATAGAGGCTGAGCCCGCGGATCTGCTGGTTGAGCATCACAGCCAGCGCGAACGCGACCACCAGCTGCAGCGGGACGCCGATGAAGGTGTAGTAGGCGGTGTTGATCAGCGACTTGCCCACCAGCGGGTCGTTCAACATGCGCTCGAAATGGCCTGTCCCGATGAATTTGGGCGGCGCCAGCATGTTCCACTTGTGCAGGATCAGAAAGACGGAGTAGAGCATCGGCCCGACCCAGAGCGCGAGCACACCGAAGATGAAGGGGCTGGTGAAAAGCAGCCCGTCGCGCAGGTCGCGGCGTTGAGCCGCGGACATGCGCCGTCGGGTCTGCGGCTCTGTCTGGATAGCGGGCGTTGATGTGGTGGCAGTCAAAGAGGTGTACTCCCAGTTTGACGAGGAACCGGCGGCCAGTTAGCGCTAACTGGCCGCCGGGCACTGACTAAGCTCGGTCGGCCCAGTACTGATCCAGATGCGACTGGATTTCCGGCTGCGCGATCGCGAGCGCTTCAGCTGCCGACTGGGTCTGGCCCAGCAGTTTGTCCCACAGGACGGTGATCGGGCCGCCGCCGTAGGCCTGAAGCTGTGAGCCTTCACCGAAGATCACGGAGATCGAACTCTCGCGCATCGTGTTGGCGAAAGCATCGGTGTTCTCGAAGCCATAGACACCGGAGGCGATTTCGCCCCAGATGTTGGCGATGTTGTCCGGTGTGCCGCACATGCGGCCGCCGTTGGCGATGATGGTCTGGCCTTCTTCGCCGAGGATGAACTTGATCAGATCCCAGCCCTCATCCTTGTGCGTGGAAGGTGACGTGATCACATGGCCGTGGACGTGGCCGAAGGTGAAGTTGGTGTCGGCCGTACCCGTCGGCGCCTCAATCACGTCAAAATTGATGCCCTCTTCGGTGGTGGCCAGTTCGCCCTGCAGGCGGGGCATCGCCCACGGTCCTTCCAGGTACATGGCGACGCGGCCGGTATCGACACCGACGCCGCCGCCCTCGACCACCTCAGGACCGGGGCTCCAGTCGTTGGCAATCGCATCGTAGACCAGATACTGCAGCGCAGAGGCGATGTCCTCGTTATCCCAGTAGGCCTCGGTCGGCTCGGTAATGCGGTCCCATTCAATATGGCCGTTGCGGCGCATGAAGGTGGTGCTGCGGCCATAGGCGCCGTTCCAGCCCTGCGCCTGGCCCCAACCATAGAACTTGGTGCCGTCCTCTTCATAGGAGAGGTCCTGAATGATCTGCTGGAACTCTTCCCACTTCCAGCCCTGTTGTGGATGAGCGACGCCCTTCTTGTCGAAGAGGTCCTTGTTGTAATAGATCACCAGCGAGCCGGTGTCGGTGGGGGTCATGTAGCGGCCGCCCTGCCACAGCGTCTGGTTGTCGTAGTTTTCGCCGCCGGGGAAGAAGTCATCGGCGCCGTCGCGAGCGACATAGTCGCTCATGTCATAAATCACCTGGTTTTCGGCGTAGGCCTGCCATATCCAGCCCTGGAAGTAGAGGACATCGGCGGAGTCGTCGGCGGCAAAGTTGGCCTGGATCTTCTCATAGTAGCCGCCGGGGTACTGCTCCACGGAGACGCTTACGCCTTCGTTCTGCGCCATGTAGGCGTTGACCATGTTCTCATAGACGACCGCATCCTGGACGTCAGCCCAGGCCGAGAGGCGCATCTCGATCATCTCCATGCTGGCGCCTGCGTCACCGTCGCTGTCGCCGGCCGGGGCTGCTGCCGGGGCCGCGCAGGCCGCGAGCAGAGCTCCGCCGACCGTCAGCGCGCCTGCCTTGAGGAAGGATCGCCGGCTGATGGTGTTGTGTTGCAACTTGGACATTGATTTGACTCCTTTGGATTGCTGCGAAATGTTTGGTTCTGCTTGCTAGTGGTTACTGCAAAAGCCAGGGGCCGGTGCAGAGACCTGCCACGAGCAGTTTTTCTACTCATCCTTTTTCGTCGGCCATTGGCAGCCGCCTTCCCGGGCCGGGCGGATGTGCGAGAAGGACACCTCTTCCGTGCCCTTCCAGGCATAGGGGTCGCGCCCGGCGATCATCACGATGTCGCGGAAGTCGAAGCTGGCTACGCCCAGTTCGGCATTGCCCGGATAGCGCCAGGGCAGCAGCGATTCGGCGCTCATGTAGTGGTTGACCAGGGCGCGGCGGAATCCGCTGGCGGCGCGGTTGGGCAGGGAGCGGTGCAGCAGATAGCCGTTGAAGAAAATGATGCTGCCGGCGGTCACCTCGACCGGCACGGCGTCGTCGTCGGTGTAGGGGAAATCATAGGCCTCCACCACACAGTCGAAGCGCTCGTCGTCGTGCTCCTTGGCGGGCCAGATCAAGCCGTTGGCGTGCGAGCCGGGGATGACCCAGAGGCAGCCGTTTTCGACGGTGGCGTCATCGAGTGCGATCCAGGCGGCGTTCAGGGAGCGGTCGCGCGTCGGGATGAAGGCTTCGTCCTGGTGCCAGGCCTGGCCCGGCTTGCCGGCCGACTTGACGAAGAGCATCGACTGCATGCTCTTGACGTTGGGACCGATCACGCGCGTCAGCACGTCACAGATCGACGGATGCGCGAGCGTGTCGAACATCAGCTGTGAGAGCTTGTGCGGGAAATGGACGCAGAGCGTGCGCTGGATCACCTCGTCGTCGCTGTCGTCAGGGCCGACGGGCGGCAGGCCGTTGACTTCGCCCATCTCGCCGCGGCAGATGTGTACCGTCTCGTCACGCAGTGCCTGCACCTCATCCGGCGTCAGCGCGTCCGGCAGCGCCAGGAAACCGTTTTCACGGAAGGAGGCGGCGTGTTCAGCGGTGACTTCCGGCCGCGTCACCGTCTGCGCGGGGGCGTCCATCGTGGCTGTCAGTGTCATGAGATTGTTCCTGTGTCTGAACGGCAGTGATTTGTGCGCTGTCCACAACGATGCCGCAGGACGGGATCCTGGGCGGTCGCTAAGGGATTTGAAGAAGGGAATGGGTTGGATTATACGGGTGGAGGGGGAATGGTGTCAAACTTTTTTGGGTGGGTGTGGCCGAGATGGGGTGGTATGTAAGGGGCGTGCCCAAGGTTTACGGCTACATCGGGTCCTGCTCTACAGCCAGAGAGGCGCCATAGTCAAAGCAGGCGAGTATATCTTCGCGCGTGACAGAAGGATATTCCTGGAGGAGATCTTCGACGCTGTCGCCGCAGGCCAGCATCTCGCAAAGCCTGATTCATCACATCGTCTGACCAGCGATCACCGGATTAGGTCATCGAGGGCTCCAAAACTGGACCATTTGAGCGAGACAACTTCTATTGGAAACCGCTATACTAGTGCAGAGAACATAATTGCTGCCTCAATGCAGGTAACACCTTCAGTTGGTCCGTTTCTTATCACTCTTTGTAAAAGCAACGTTGACAGGATTTAGGCAACTGATGGTGTTGTGGAATTGCAAGTGTCCTCTGTGAGCCCGTGTATTCGTGGAGCAGCGCCCGGGGCGTTGTGACCTGTAACCACGTTTCCACACGATATCGAAAGGTGCCATTATGAAACGCGTTACCCGCCTCGCTAATGTCTTCGCGCTGTTCACCCTGTTGCCTACCGCTCCACTGGCAAAGGACGAACAGCGCCCCCTCGCCGGCTCAGCCGGGTAGCTCGCTGCTCTGGTCGACCGCGTCGCCACAGTCGAAGCCAAACTCGAACCCGTCACCACTGACGGCGGCCTTTGCGTCCAGTACGCCGGGCGCCAGCCGCAGCGTGAAACCGTGACTATGCACCTCGACATCTTCGAGGTGCACCCTAACTCGTCACTGAACTCGCCTGAGGCCACCACCTGTCTCTTTAGCAGTGCGGCACTGGCTGCAGGCTGAAGATGCGCTGCCCGGCGAGTACAAAACTGTATCCGTTTCGTGTCAGGAATCTGGAGTGGAGAGAGATGTACATGGAGTTTCTACCGCTAGTCTTCGCGCTTGTCATGTTCGCCGTTTCGGCCGTGGTAGCTGCCTCGACCAGGGGGCTCGGACGTCCTGTGCTATGGTTCTGTTTGGGGCTGCTGTTTGGCCCGTTCGGCCTGCTCTGGGGGCTGCTGGCGCGGCCGCCGGGCAGGCCATGTCGGTACTGCCGGGAGCACGTGAGGGATTGGGCGCTCGTCTGCCCTCACTGCACCAAGGATCTGGCTGACGCTTGAAGACTGCGGCTTCGTAGCTCAAATTCCCCCGAGGTAAGGTCCTGGGGGCCGGCAGCCCCAGGACCTTATCCACTTCATGGCACGAAGGCGCTGACCCATGTCCATCCATCCCGAAATGTGTGATCTCTGCTCCCGACTGGCCTGCTATCAACCGCGCGTACACCTCTACCTCCTCTTACAACTGCCCGGCGCCGATCTTCCTGATCCGGGAGGGTGATGTGCCGAAATCGGGAAGTCGCGGCGGGGCAAGGTGCGCCCGTGCAGGTTATTCTATAGAGGAAGAGTCATACTGTTGACGCGGTGCCATGAAGGAGAATCCTGCGAAAACAAGAGCCTTCATGCCCGGACTGCTACTTTTCGTCGCCGGCGCTGCCGTCCTGAATCTCTCCTCATTCGCGATGGGGCCATCCCTTACCCTATCTTCAGGCTCCTCCCCGCCAGTAATCGGCGAAGAACCGGCTCTGAAACAGCATATCAGCCAGGAAGAGATCGAAGCGGGCCGCTTCACTCTCGAAGAGCTGCTCAGGCACGGACGCGCCGTCTTCACCGCCGGTTTCAACACACTTGACGGCGCAGGCCGTCCTGAACTGACAGGAACAGGACAGCCGCGCAAGAGGCGGATGATGCCGGACAACTTCAATCGCATCTCAGCGCCTGACGCAAATTCATGTTCGGGCTGCCACAATCTCCCCGCCATAGGCGGCGGCGGTGATAACGTGGCCAATGTGTTCGTAATGGGACAACGGAATCCCTTCGTCAACTTCGATGGCGACCCGGTAGAGAGTGGGCCGAACCAGACCCTCAAGACTGTTGGCAACGAACGCAACACAGTCAGCATTTACGGCGCCGGCTTTATCGAGCTGCTGGCCCGTGAGATGACTACCGATCTGCATGCTCTGCGCGCGTCGGCGCTCAGGCAGGCCAACAGCACGGGCCGGGAGGCAACCGTCGAATTGGTGACCAAGGGGGTCCATTTCGGTACGCTTACATCTTATCCTGACGGTATCGTAGACACCTCCCGTGTCGAAGGCGTGGATGCCGACCTGATCATCCGCCCCTTTCATCAGAAAGGCGCGACTGTGTCCCTGCGCGAGTTTTCCAACAACGCCATGAATCATCATCACGGCATGTTGTCGACCGAGCGGTTCGGTGAGGACAACGACCTGGATGCCGACGGCCGCGTAAATGAGTTGACCGTGGGTGATATCACCGCGCTGACCCTGTTCCAGGCGACGCTGCCCGCACCAATACAGGTGGCGCCCGCTACCCAGGTCGAAAGAGAGGCCGCTGCGCGCGGGCGCATCATTTTCGACCGGATCGGTTGTTCCGAGTGCCACATTCCGGAGATGCCGCTCGCCAGCCTTGAATTCGTCGAACCGGGCCCGTACAATCCACCGAACAACCTGCGGCTCGAGGATGTCAGCGCGACCTACCGGGTCGACCTGTCGCCCTACATAGCGAACGTGAAACAGGACGAAGAAGGAAATTTCCTCATCCCAGTCTTTACCGACCTGAAAAGGCACGATATGGGTGAGATTCTCGACACGGAAGCAATTGTGCAGGGGGGAATCCCTACGCAGTTCTGGCTGACGAGAAAACTGTGGGGCTTCGCTTCGGAGCCACCCTACCTGCACCATGGACGGGCCACTCTGATCTCCGAAGCTATCCTGGCGCACGGCGGAGAAGCGCTGGAGCAAAGGGATGCATTTGCCAACCTGGAGCGGGCGCAGCAGGCGGAGTTACTGGAATTCCTGTTGACTCTTCAGATAGACGGCGGCGAGCAGTAGACGGGCGTTGCCCTCTGAGAGGAAGAGAGAGGTAACAGAAGAACGACGCGGTAGTTTCGCAAGCCATCCACTACCCACACAAATCCCCGATCAACCGCGTATACACCTCCACCGCCTCATGCAGCTGTTCGACCGCGATCCACTCGCCGACGGTGTGGGCCTGGTCGATGTTGCCGGGGCCGAGCACCAGCGCGTCCATATAGTTCTGATAGCATGAGGCTTCGGTGCCGTAGGGAACGGTGACCGCACGCGGCGCGCCGGTCGCGCGGCAGGCCGCCTGGGCGAGCGGGCCGTCCGCGTCAGCAAAAAATGGGCCGCCTTTTCTGCGGACCACGTCCAGGCCATGCGCTTCTGCTCTCTCTAAGACTAGCTGTACAGCCTCCTCGAAGCAGGCGTCCGGCATGGCGCGAATGCCCATACGGACCACCGTGCGCGCCGCGGTCACGTTGGTGGCGGTATCGCCGTCGCTGATCACTAGGTTGAAGCCGTTGGTCGGCGGGTCGAAGAGCGGATTCTGGAAGCGTTTATCCGTACGGAAGGTCTGCGCCAGTTCCGCCATCTCCGCCAGGAACGGGGCGATCTTGAAGTTGGCCGAAACGCCCTTGTCGGTGCTGGTGTGCGCGGCGACCCCGTGCGCGGTGACGGTGATGCCGGCGCCTCCCTTATGCGCGTAGACCGGCTGCAGCTGCGATGGCTCGCAGACGATGCAGTATTGGGGCCAGCCACCTGTCAACGTCTGCGAACGCTTGACAATATCGTGGGCGCCCACGTGCGCCCGCTCTTCGTCCGCGGTGACGGCGATGACCAGCGGTCGCTCCAGGTCGGCAGCGTCGAACCGGTAGCCCGCGGCAATCGATGCGGCCAGGGGCCCTTTCATGTCAGCCGAGCCGCGACCCACCAGGCGCCCATCTTCCAGTGCCGGTGTGAAGGGATCCCAGCCAGCGTCGCCCGGCACCGTGTCCGAATGGCTGAACAGGCCCAGCCCGCCAGCCCCCGTGCCCTTTTTCGCGACCAGGCTGACCTTCTCCACGTCGAAATGGTCGATGTAGGCCAGCTCCTCGACGGCGAAGCCGCCCGCCTCCAGCACCCCGCGCAGGAAATCGGAGATCGCTCGGTTGCTCGTCTGCGTCTCCGAGGGCATTGCGATCAGTTCACTGGTAAGTTCGACAACGTCGATCTCCATACCATTGCCCTTTCCCATCAGGTCTTCTTTCGTGAAAGGTTCGTACGGTCACCGTAGTAAAGGTGGCCGGCCGCTCGCCTGCTGATCGCTACCCGCAGAGCTCCTCGATCAGCCGCGTGTACACCTCCACCGCCTCCCGCAGCTGATCGACCGCGATCCACTCGCCGACCGTATGGGCCTGCGCAATGTTGCCGGGCCCGAGCACCAGCGATTCCGCATATTCCTGATAGCACTCGGCCTCGGTGCCGTAGGGCACGGTCACCGCCTCCGTCGCGCCGGTCGCGCGACAGGCCGCCTGCGCCAGCGGGCCGTCCGCAGAGGCGAAGAAGGGGCCGATGCTCCAATGCTCGACCTCCAGGCCGTGCGCTTCCGCCCGCCCCACAACCATCTGCACCGCCTCCTCAAAGCAGGCGTCCGGCATCGCGCGGATGCCCAGTTGGACTATGGTCCGCGCCGCGCTCACGTTGAGGGCCGTGTCGCCGTCGCTGATCACCATGTTGAAGCCGTTCGTGGGCGGGTCGAAGAGCGGGTTCTGGAAGCGTTTGTCGCTGCGGAAAACCGGTACAAGCTCGGCCATTTCGGCGAGAAAGGGGGCGACCTTGAAGTTGGCCGACTCGCCCCTGTCGGTGCTCGTATGCGCGGCGACCCCCCGCGCTGTGACCGTGATGCCGGCGCCGCCCTTGTGCGCGTAGACCGGCTGCAGCTCCGTCGGCTCACAGACGATGCAGTATCGGGGCCAGCCGCTGGTCAACGTCTGCGAACGGATAACGATATCGTGGGCGCCGATGTGTCCCCCCTCCTCATCCGCAGTGACGGTGAGAAAGAGCGGCTGCTTCAGGTCGTCTTCGTTGAAGCGGCAGGCCGCGACAATCGACGCGGCCAGGGGGCCCTTCATGTCGGCCGAGCCGCGGCCCACCAGGCGGCCGTTTTCCAACGCAGGCGTGAACGGTTCCCAGCCGGCGTCGCCCGGCACCGTGTCCGAATGGCTGAACAGGCCCAGGCCGCCGGCTCCTGTGCCCTTCTTCCCTACCAGGCTGACCTTCTCCTCACCGGACGGGTCGATATAGGTGACTTCCTCGACGTCGAAGCCGCCCTCCTCCAGCACCCCGCGCAGGAAATCGGAGATCGCCCGGTTGCTCGTCGGCGTCTCCGAGGGCATTGCGATCAGTTCACTGGCAAGTTCGACAACGTCGATATTCATGGCTGTTCTCCTTCGCGTCCGGTTTTCCGACACCGCGAATTTTGGGGTTCGGCGAGAAGGAATTTCGCTCTGGACGCCCGAGCGCTATCTACAAATCGACTATCAATACTTTCCGGCCAAAATGTCATGAAATGGGACAAATACCAATCCTCTCTGCGCCGCGACAGCTCGCTTCCGCCGCAGCAAGTCAGCTAGATCAATTCGGCCTTCAAGAACTGACAAGAGATCAGCGCCATCCATGCATAGCAGCCTTGGACGAGTTCCTTTTGGATAGGCTTGTAAGGCCTCATCGCTAAAGCCATTTATTGCTACAAAAAGCCCTAAGGTGTTGTCTAGTTTGGACTCGACTGCACCGTCAAGCTCTCGTAAATCACCGAGGGAGACGGGCTCCTTCTGCC
>VYDA01000381.1 GCA_009843665.1 Caldilineaceae bacterium SB0675_bin_29
GTTGTGTACGGCTGGCAACGCCGTATCTGTTTGCCTCATTGGGGGAGACTTTCGGCCAGCGATCCGGCGTCCTGAATTTGGGCGTGGACGGCATAATGCTGATGGGAGCCTTTTTCGGCTTTTACGTCGTATTTGAAGGGCACAATTTGTGGGTGGGTGTGCTGGCTGCGATTGCAATTGGCGTAATGATGGGGCTATTGAAGGCCTTTGTCAGCGTGACGATGCAGTCGCTGCAAGGAATCAGCGGCATCGGTCTTTATCTTTTCGGTCTGGGATTGAGCAGCCTGCTTTTTAAGACTCTGATCGGTTCGGTGGAAGGGGTCAGCGGCTTTCGACAGTTGCCCATCCCACTGCTTGCCGATATTCCGGGAATCGGACACATCCTGTTCAATCATAACGCGTTGGTTTATCTCGCCTATCTGATGGTGCCGGTTTCCTGGTTCGTCATCAACCGCACGACACTGGGTTTAAAGATCCGAGCAGTGGGGCACAATCCGGAGGCAGCCGACACCCTGGGTGTGAGTGTGAATGGCGTACGCTATACGACGCTGATGATCGGCGGCGCCCTGGCTGCGGTGGCGGGGGCGTCCCTCAGCATAGGTCTGCAGAACGTGTTTCAGGAGAATATGACTAACGGGCTTGGTTTTATTGCGGTTGCACTGGTTTACTTTGGCAGTTGGCGCACGGTGGGTGTACTGGGAGGTGCACTACTATTCAGCTTGGTCAATTCATTGCAGCTATGGGTCCAGGCGTTAAACATTCCGGTCCCATCAGAAGTAGCTGTAATGTTGCCATACGTCATGACAATCGTGGTGCTTGCCTTCACAGCACGGCAGATTCAGAGGCCGGCAGCTCTGGCCAGGTCGTATGAGCGCGGTGAGTAACATGGGCGAATGCGTCGCCATGGATTCCTAACCCTAGAGAGGGAATCATGCTAAGACGAATCAGAATATCATTGTTGATCTTCTTACTGCTTCTCGCCGGGTGCGGTCGATCGAACCAGGATGACGAGGAGGTTGACGCGGAAGGCGCCCCCTTCCGCGTTGCGATTGTCATGCCAAGCAGCACTACGGATATCGCCTGGAGCCAGTCGATGTTCGACTCGTTGACTGCGGTACAAGCTGAGATGGGCGGAGAGGACGCGCTAAAGATCGCGTATTCGGAAGGGATGTTCCGGGTGACCGATGCGTCAGCGGCCATTCGAGATTATGCGGCGGAGGGATACGATCTGGTGATCGCTCACGGCGCGCAGTACGGCAATTCGGTGTTTGAGGTGGCCACTGATTTTACGGAGACCAGTTTCGCATGGGGCACATCGTCGGATACGGGGGCTGACCGGGGAATCAATAACGTATTCGCATATGGGGCGGTAGCCAACGAGGGCGGGTACGTCAACGGCGTTGTGGCCGCGATGCTTTCGGAAAACGATGTAATTGGCGTCATCGGCCCGGTGGCAGGTGACGCGAAGCTTTACATTGACGGTTTTGTAAGGGGAGTTACGGATGTAAAGCCGGACGCACAGGTAAACATCAGCTACACCGGCTCCTTCAGCGACACGACGCTGGCCGCCGAGGCTGCCCATGTCCACATTCAGGCCGGCGCCGATGTGCTGACCGGCTCGGCTCAGCAGGTAGTGGGGGCGATCGGCGTCGCCAATGAGAACGGGGTGGCGTGGCTGGGCACGCAGAGTGATCAGATATCGCTGGGGCCAGACGTTGTGGTTACCAATCAGATCTACAATTGGGCCAACGTCATCGCAGATATGATTGCCAAGATCGAGGCAGGGGAATTGGGCGGCACTGCATACAGACTTACGTTTGAGAACGACGGGCTGCGCCTGGAGTTCAACGAAAGCATTGAAATTGACGACGCAGTTAAGGAGGCAGCCCGCGCCGCGATCGAGGACATCAAGAGCGGCGCTGTCGATCCGGTATTGATTGAAGAAGACGACGAGTGAGGTAAAGGGCAGTTTGCTGCCCAGAGATGTTGTGATGTAAGGACAGTTTCACATGCCGACCGGTCGACGCAGGATTGAGGATCAGATTGTCTACGGGATCTCAAGACCCACGGGCGGGCATCGAGCGGTAAACTTCCGCTTGAACGCTCCGTATGTGCAGATGTACGGAATCGTCAAGCGGTTTCCGGGCGTCCTGGCCTGCGATCACGTGGATTTTGACGTGCGTCGGGGGGAACTGCATGCGCTGCTGGGTGAAAACGGCGCGGGCAAGTCCACACTGATGAGAATATTGTACGGTCTGTATCAGCCTGAGGATGGCAGGATTCTGCGCGACGGCGCCGAGGTGACGATCCATTCTCCTACCGACGCGATCCGCCAGGGCATAGGCATGATCCACCAGCACTTCATGCTGGTGGATACGCTCACGGTCACCGAGAATGTAGCATTGGGGTTGAAGTCGAGCAGGGAACCGCTCCTCGATCTGGACAGGGTGGAGGATGGCATTCGCGAGTTAAGCGAGGCGTACGGGCTGCAGATCGACCCGCGGGCGCCGGTGTGGACGCTTTCGGTCGGGGAACGGCAGCGGGTCGAGATCATGAAGGCACTTTACCGCGGTGCGGCCATGCTGATTCTGGACGAACCGACCGCAGTGCTGACGCCCCAGGAAGTGGATGAACTGTTCGTCACGTTGGGTTACATGAAGGAGAACGGGTACAGCCTCGTTTTGATCAGTCATAAGCTGCAAGAGATCCTGGCCATCAGCGATCGCATCACGGTATTGCGGGAAGGGCGCCTGGTGGGGACGGTTCCCACTGGGGAGATGAGCCGCCAGGAGTTGGCGCGCATGATGGTGGGGCGCGACGTCATGCTGGAGAGGACACGGGAAGATGATATAGACGTAGGTGATGTGAAGTTGCGTCTGAAAGATGTCAAGGCGCTTGACGTTACGGGACAGCCGGCCCTGCGGGGGATATCTCTTTCGGTGCAGGCCGGCGAGATTCTGGGGGTGGCCGGCATCAGCGGGAATGGACAAAGGGAGCTGGCCGAAGTGATAGCCGGTTTGCGACCTATCGCCGGCGGCAGCGTGGAGATGGACGGCACGTCGATCACCGATTGGACGACGGCGCGGCGGACTGAAAGCGGGCTGGCATACATTCCCGAGGAGCGGATGCACGACGGGATTGTGCGCGATTTTGCTGTGTCAGAGAATCTAGTGCTGCAAGAGCATACAAGTGACAAGTTCAGCAACGGCATCTTCCTGGCATTTGACTATATCGCCCGATACAGCCGGCAGCTGGTACAGGATTTCTATATCAAGACGCCCGATATACGCACGATGACCAGGAATCTGTCCGGCGGCAATATTCAGCGGCTGATTCTGGCGCGTGAACTCTCCCGGCGGCCTAAGGTGTTGGTTGCTGCCCAGCCCACACGCGGCATCGACATCGGTGCGATCGAATACATTTACCAGCAGTTGCTGGAGCAGCGGGATACAGGCATGGCCACGCTGCTAATTTCAGAAGACCTGGATGAGCTGCTGGCGCTGTGCGACCGAATCGCCGTAATCTATGAAGGACAGATTATGGATACCCTGCCCAGGGAAGAGACGACCGCCGAAGAGCTGGGGTTGCTGATGGCCGGGGTACATCCGCAAAAGCAGTAGGGGATTCAGGGACAAAAGAAAGGCCCCGCCTAGCGGCGGGGCCTTTTTGTTTGAGCCGTTGGTCGGACTCGAACCGACGACCTACGCTTTACGAGAGCGTCGCTCTACCGACTGAGCTACAACGGCAAACCGTCTCCACACTATAGCGCACCGTGCGTCTGTGGGACAAATTGGAGGGTCAGCGCAATCGGGCCATTACTGCACACGTGTGACATAGCGGCCGTCGCGTGTGTCGATGCGAACGGTGTCGCCTTCCTTGACGAACATGGGCACGTTCAGCCGGTAGCCGGTCTCCAACTCTACTTCCTTGGTCGGGCTGTTGGCGGTATCTCCGGCGACAGCCATCTCTGCCCAGACGACCTTCAGATCGATCGTTGTCGGCAGGTTGACACTGATCGGCTCACCTTCGAAAGATTCCAATTCGACGACGGTATTGTCTTTGAGGAATTGGACGATCTCTTCCAGGGCGTCTTTGGAGAGAGCAACCTGTTCGAAGGTCTCGGTGTCCATGAAGTGATAGAGGTCGCCATCGGTATACAGATATTCGACGTCGCGTGAATCGAGGCGGATATCATCGACGCGTGCGCCGCTGTTATAGGTTTTTTCGATGGTAGCGCCGGAGCGCAGGTTGCGTACCTTGAGCCGGATGGTGGCGCCGCCGCGGGCCATTTTGATGTGCTGGAAATCGAGGACCCGCCACAGTTGCCTGTCTTCTTCGTAGATGTTGCCCCTGCGTAACTGCTGAACGTCGGCCATCTCTTTGCTTTCCCGTTTCAATGAATTCGGTGCAGAATCGCAACGGATTATAGAAGAGATAGCAGCGGGTGTCAAAATGGCGAGGGTAAAGCGGAAGTTGGAAATGTTCAGGGAGGCCTGCGCTGCGGTGTGAAAGGGGCGAGGGCGGGGGGCTATTCGCCGAATTGAACCAGCGCCATCCTCAGCCGGTCTTCAACACCGGTTACTTCTGCGGGGATTTGCTGGAGGGCACGCTGGGCTTCGACAACACTGTACCCCAACCCTGTCAGCGCTTCCATCACCTCTGCGTCGGCATCGAGCGCGGTTGCCAGACCGGCCAGCTCGCTGTCGGCGGGTTCGAGCTTGTCTTTGAGTTCGACGACGATCTGTTCGGCGGTACGCTTGCCGATACCAGGCACGCGGGCGACGACGGCGGGTTCCTCATTGGCAACGGCAAGACGTAAGGCGTCGGGCGTCAAGGTGCTCAGTGCGGCGAGGGCGACCTTTGGGCCGACGCGGTTAACACCGATAAGCAGTTCAAAGATGACAAGCTCGTCGGGTTCTTCGAAGCCGTACAGGCTCAGCTCGTTCTCCCGCACCTGGAGATAGGTATAGAGTGAAAGAATGTCTCCGGCGCGGAAGCGCGCGGAGGTCGGTTCGGTGGTGAAGACGCGGAGGCCGATGCCGGCGCCTGCATGGCCGACTTCGATGATCAGGAAGTTGGCGGCTACGGTCGTGACGGTACCGCGAACCTGGCGAATCATGTCGAATCCTCTTGCGGAACGGGTGGTGTGCAGCGAGCGGTCATGCGTCTGCGACGAGCGCCTGGAAGCGCCCCGTTTGCAGATGACAGAGGGCGATGGCCACGCCGTCGGCGGCATCGTCCGGGTGGGGGGCTTCGTCGAGGTCCAGGAGCTGGCGAACCATGGCCTGCATCTGAAATTTATCGGCGTTGCCGTAGCCTGTGAGCGCCTGCTTGATGGTTGCCGGTGTATATTCGGTCAACGGCAGGTCGGCCAGGGCGGCGGCCAGCAGGGCTGCGCCGCGTGCCTGGCCGACGGTAATGGCGGTTGTTACATTGCGTCCGAAGAAGAGCTCTTCGACAGCGACCTCATGCGGTTGGAATTCATGGATCAGCTGCTGAATGACGAGGAAGATTTCGCGCAGGCGCAGGTGCATCGGCTGTTCGGGTCGCGTACGGATTACGCCGCAAGCGAGCAGTTCATAGTCGCCGGAGCCGGTCTCGATGACGACGCCGTAGCCGGTAGAGGCGGTACCCGGGTCGATTCCCAGGACACACCACTCGCGGTCGGGTTCGTCTGCAAGAGAGCTAACGCTGTGCGTTGTCATTTGCGGGCTGCCCTACCAATTCAAGACGGGCGATACAGAAGGTGCAGGGGAGGCGCTAGCCGGGCCTTTCAAAATTATGCGACCTGAGCAACCAGCTCGTCGGTCAGTTCCAGATTGTGGTGGACCCTATTGACATCGTCCAGTTCTTCGAGCGATTCGAGGAGATGGAGAACGGTGAGGCCGGCGCGCGTATCAAGGGATAGCGTCTGATTGGGCTGCATAATCAACTCCGAGGCATCGGGGTTGAGGCCGGCTTCACGCAGCGTCTTGTCTACCTGGGCCAAATCGGTCCTTTCGGTGTAGATTTCGACGGCATCATCGCTCACTTCGACATCTTCGGCCCCGGCATCCAGGGCCTCCATGAAAATCTCCTCGGGGTCCAGCTCAGTGGGGTTGCCATCGCCGTCCTGAAGGTGTATCGCCACGTAGCCTTTGGTGGTGAACTGCCAGGCCACGGAGCCCGGCTCGCTGAGATTGCCATTGGCCCGTGAGAAACAGCGCCGCACTTCGGCGATGGTGCGGTTGCGGTTATCGGTCAGGCACTCGAGGAGGACGGCGACGCCGTGGGGCGCGTAGCCTTCGTAGAGGATTTCCTCGATCTCGGCGGCGTCTTTATCGAGGCCGGCACCGCGCCGGATAGCCGACTCGATGCGGTCCTTGGGCATGTTTTCGGCGCGCGCCTTTTCGATAGCCAGGCGCAGGCGCACGTTGGCGTCACCGTCCGGGCCGCCCTCTCGGGCGGAGACCTGGATTTCCCGGGCCAACTTGGTAAAGAGTTTGCCGCGGGCGCTGTCATTGGCGCCTTTTTTGCGCTTGATAGTAGACCATTTGGAATGACCAGACATTTTTGCTCCTATTCTGATCGTATTCGCATTTGCATGGAGGACAGACCTCTCAGCGTTGAAATGGAAAGGAGGGCGGAACCGCTTGCCCTTTGAGCAGGCCGCGCCCAGGGTCCCCGGTTTCAGACGGCCCCATTATTTACAACAGGGAATGGCGGCTGCATGCCGTTGGGGCTCTGCAGAGCTTGTTCGGCTTCGTCGCTGTGCGGAGTACGGCGCTGGATGGCGGCGCGGATGAAAGCGCTGAAGAGTGGGTGCGGGTTGGTCGGGCGGCTCTTGAATTCCGGGTGGAACTGCGTGCCCAACATGAACGGGTGGTCGGCCAATTCAACGATTTCAACGAGGCGGCCATCGGGTGAGGAGCCGCTGAGCACCAAGCCATGGGACTGCAGCCGGTCGCGAAAGGCGTTGTTAAACTCAAAGCGATGGCGATGGCGCTCGTTGACCTGTTCGGGGTGACCGGCGAGGGCATAGGCGGCGCCCGCCTTTGAATCGGGCAACAATCGACAGGGATAGATACCGAGCCGCATGGTGCCGCCCATATCGGCGATATCGCGCTGCTCGGGCATGAGATCGATTACGGGCATCTCTGTGCTGATGTTGAACTCGGTGCTGTTGGGCTCTTCGCTCTTCAGGGCGGCGCGGGCGAACTCGATGCAGAGCACCTGCATGCCCAGACAGAGACCCAGGTAGGGCACGTCGCGGGAGCGTGCGAAGCGTGCGGCAACGATTTTGCCTTCGATGCCGCGGTAGCCGCACCCGCCTGGGAACACGATGCCGTCGAGGCCGTCGAGCCGGTCCAAATCGCGGCCTTTTTCCAGCGATTCTGAACTGATCCATTCGATGTCCAGTTCGTAGCCTGCGGCCAGGGCGGCATGAATGAGCGCCTCTTTAACACTCAGATAGGCGTCCTCCAGCTCGACATATTTGCCGACAATGCCGACATTGATGCGCTCTTTGGGGCGCGCCAGTTCGGTAACGATACGCCGCCAGGCGCTGAGGCCGTTTCTGGGTCCGTCGGCAGCGTTGAGGGCCAGCCGATCGACCAGAAGCTCGTCGAGGCCGGCTTCCTGTAAACTTAGGGGGACCTGATAGATTGTGTTCACGGTGACCATGGGGATGACGGCGTTCTGGTCGACGTCGCAGAAGAGGGCGATTTTCTCCTGGGCGTCATCATCGACCGGGTAGTCGGAGCGTACGATAATGACGTCGGGCTGAATACCGATGTCGCGCAGCTCGCGTACGCTGTGTTGCGTTGGCTTGGTTTTGAGCTCTTTGCTGGCGGCGAGAAAGGGCAGCCAAGTGAGGTGGATATAGAGCGCATTCTCGGAGCCGACGTCTTTGCGCATTTGGCGGATTGCTTCGAGGAAGGGAAGTCCTTCGATATCGCCGACGGTGCCGCCGATCTCGACAAGGACGACATCGGCCTCGCTGAGGCGGGCCATCTGCCCGATATGGCGTTTGATTTCGTTGGTGACGTGCGGAATCACCTGAATTGTGCCGCCGAGATAGTCACCCCGCCTCTCCTTGGTGATGACATCGTTATAGATCTGCCCGCTGGTCACGTTACTGAGCTTGTTGAGATTCTCGTCGATAAATCGCTCGTAGTGACCCAGGTCCAGATCTGTTTCGGCGCCGTCTTCGGTTACGAATACTTCGCCGTGCTGATAGGGAGACATGGTACCCGGATCTACATTGAGGTAGGGATCGAGCTTCATGGCGGCTACGCGGATACCCCAGGTCTTGAGCAGCAGGCCGATGGAGGCGACGGTTACGCCTTTTCCAAGACCCGATACTACTCCACCGGTGACAAAGATGTATTTGGTCATCTTCAGTTTCCCCTCATAAGGAGGCTTCTCTTATTTGCCTGATCGATCGACATACCGGTCCTTCAGTCAGTTCACAGAATTGTGACGACGGCGAGCGAGCAGTAGTTCCAAAGTTGAGAGTCACCAGGGCCGACATGGAGAAACCGATCGTGTCTCCTCCGTTCTGCGGCGGTGCAGGCCTCCAGGAAAACGCCGCACATTGACTGCGAAACGGTCGTGAACCAAACAAAAAAAGGGTACGGGGTTTACTCTCCCGTACCCACACTCTTACGCTCTGCCCTTGACAGTCGTTGCAGGACGGAGTCGCGAACTAAGTGGGATGACGGCGTCGGGAACGTTCATCACTGGCTCTCTGGTTCGGCGCCGATGGGGCGAAAAACCTGTTTACCAGCCCGCGATTATCTTAACACGGCGACATCGCGGTGTCAAAGGAATTCGGAAAGCAAAGCCGCACAGGACATCACCGAAAACAAGAACAAACGCGAGAATTTCAGCGAGATGCAGGGGCTTGCGCCTGCTCGCCCAGGGCAACAACAAAGGCGATGGCCCGTTCGTCGTCGTGGCTCAGGCTGACGGACCAGTTGCTCAGACCCAGAGACTCGGCGCGGCGTGCGGCTGCGCCGTGGAGTTGGACGGAGGGCGCGCCGCGGGTGTCGGAGACGACTTCCAGGTCGATCCAACGGATTCCGTCCCGCCAGGCACCGGTTCCCAAGGCTTTGGCGATGGCCTCTTTGGCGGCGAAACGGGCGGCGAGGGATTCAACGCGATTGCGGCAGTGGCGCAGCTCCGCCTCGGTGTATAGGCGCTCCAGAAACCTTTTGCGAGCGGGTGCCGTGCCTTCATAGCGGGAGATGGCCCGGCGAATGCGTTCGATTTGTACGATGTCGACACCTGTGCGCAGATTCATTCTTCAGTCGGTGTGATTGCTGCTGCCTTCAGTTAGACTCACAGTGCACTTCTACAAGGCCTTCGCCGTACGGCGTGCGCTCGGACCAGTTGGTGACCTTTACGGTTGGGGGGGATCATCGGGATCGCTGAAGCCATACACTTTGGAGACGACATAGAGCGGACGGGCTTTGACGTCGTCGTAGATGCGAGCAAGGTACTCGCCGATGATCCCCAGGAAGATCAGTTGGATTCCCCCCAGAAACAGGACGGCGACGAGGGTGGAGGCCTGGCCGAAGAAGGCGTTGTTGCCGGAGAGACGCAGGATCGTCGTGACGATAATTCCAAGCAGGCTTACAAAGGCCAGGAAGAAGCCAAAATAGGTGCTGAGCCGGAGAGGAATGTAGCTGAAACTCGTGATTGCATCGAGTGTCAGGCGAAGCATTTTGCTCAGGGGATACTTGGTGTCGCCGGCGAAGCGCTCGGCGCGCTGGTATTCGATGCCGGTCTGGCGGAAGCCGACCCAGCTGCTGAGGCCGCGCATAAAGCGATGCTTCTCGCGTAAACGGCGCATCGTCAGGAGGACCTGGCGGTCGATCAGGCGGAAGTCGCCGGTGTTCACGGGGATCTCGACATCGGTAATGCGGCGGAGGAGCCGGTAGAAGGCGCTGGCTGTCCAGAGCTTAAAGCGGGACTCGCCGCGCCTGTGTGCGCGCACGGCATAGACAACTTCATAGCCTTGGCGCCATTTTTCGAACATGTCACCGATCAGCTCGGGTGGATCCTGCAGGTCGGCGTCGATGATGGCGACGGCGTCCCCGAGCGCGTAGTCCATGCCGGCGGTGATGGCGATCTGGTGGCCGAAGTTGCGAGAGAAGTTGATGATTTTGACGCGGGTGTCTTTTTCGCGCAGGGCGAGCAGCATGGAGAGAGATTGGTCGCGGCTGCCGTCATTGACGCAGACCAGCTCCCATGGTTGACCGATGCCGTCCAGGACGGCGACCATGCGCCGGTAGAGTTCTGGAATCACCTCTTCTTCGTTGAAGATGGGCACAATTGCGGAGATGACCGGGGACGGGATGGGGTCC
>VYDA01000364.1:0-866 GCA_009843665.1 Caldilineaceae bacterium SB0675_bin_29
GAAGCATCTCAAGGTGGGCTGATTCAGAAGGCGATCTACCGCTTTGCCCGCACGTCCAAGATTCGATACTTTCGGGCGGAGCGTACGCGCTCCGGAATCGAGTTTCTCTACCCAATCAGTGTCAGCGGTTCGCGAATCGTTGACACCAGCAGTAGCGGACGCGACTACGTGATCCTCTATCTGCTCACGAAGTGGGGCAAGCTGGCGGCCGGCGGCTACTGGCTGAAACCGCGGAAGATCTTCGAAAAGGCCTACGTCACCGACGCTACGCTCGCAGATCTCATCCTGGTGGCTGAAAGAATCGAAGACCTGCCCGACGCCCACCTTCTCTTGGATGACGTTCTCAACCGTGCTGACGTGGAGGTAGACATGGAGGTATGGGGAGGGGCACTGGATTGAGCTCGAATGACACTGACAACAACAACATTTCCGACAGAGAAACCCCATGAACAGATCTGACAAGAACGTCACCACTCTGTCCTCCGCCCTGGAGGAGGGGTTCGAACTGAGGCTGGACTACGGCAAGTTACAAGATATTGGCAGAGGAGATGCCGCCGTCATCCCAGTAGCTGTACAGGACAATGAAACAAAGGAAGTCCTGATCGTAGCCTACGTCAACCGGGAAGCTCTGTCCTACACTCTCACCCATGGCGTTGCCGCCTTTTGGAGTACTTCCCGCAACGAGTTGTGGGTGAAAGGCGCGACCTCAGGCGACATGCTGGAGCTGGTCGACGTGCTCGTCAATTGCGAACAGAATTCGCTGCTATATCTTGTACGCCCTTTGGGCGCGGGAGCCTGCCACACCAAGGATCCGGACGGCCAGGCACGTACCGGCTGCAACTATCGACGCATCGAGCGCCCCGACA
>VYDA01000364.1:876-3421 GCA_009843665.1 Caldilineaceae bacterium SB0675_bin_29
AATGCCCAGTCGTGGCGGCTTTCGTTTTTATGACCCAACGGAAGGAGCTTTTTGCTTCTTTCAGAGCTCGATCCGACACCGCTGAAGTCTGAACCCACACTTTGATTGAGGATCACAATGAGTCGTTTGACACTTGGAATTCCAAAGGGCAGCCTGCAGGAATCAACCATAGCTCTGTTTGCCAAAGCCGGTTATCAGGTATATGTACGCGGCCGCTCCTACGCGCCATACATTGACGATCCGGAAATTGGCTGCCTTATGTTTCGCGCCCAGGAAATAGCGCGCTACGTCGAAAGGGGCGTACTCGATGTCGGTCTTACCGGCAAGGACTGGGTACAGGAGAACGAGGCTGATGTACTCGAAGTGGAGGACCTGGTCTACAGCAAGGCCACCAACCAAGCCTACCGCTGGGTTCTGGCGGTGCCGGACGATTCCGATATCCACAGACCTCAGGATCTGAAGGGAAAGAGAATCGCAACCGAGCTTGTTCAGGTTACGCGCCGCTACCTGGAACGTCACGGGGTCGAAGCCGAAGTCGAGTACTCTTGGGGTGCGACCGAGGTCAAGGCGCCGCTGCTGGTCGATGCCGTAGTGGAAGGCACAGAGACCGGCTCCTCGCTGCGGGCGAATCGGCTGCGCATTGTAGACACAGTCGCCGAGTCCACAACAAAGCTAATCGCCAATCATGACGCGTGGGCCGATGCGTGGAAGCGTCAGAAGATAGAGAACCTGTCAATGCTTCTCAAAGGAGCGCTGCAAGCCGGCGCCAAGGTCGGCCTAAAGATGAACCTGCCCCGAACCTCTTTGGAAGCGATCACCGCTCAACTTCCGGCGCTGCACACGCCGTCGATCACAAACCAGACGGACCCGGTCTGGGTCGCTCTAGAGGTGATCATCGACGAGAAAATCGTTCGCGACCTGATCCCCGATCTGAAGCAGGCAGGCGCCACAGGTATAATCGAATATCCGCTAAATAAAGTGATCTATTGATTTTCGACTGAAGAGAGTTCGCTCCTGCAAGTGAGGAATGGTCCTATGCCCATCAAACAGTCAGTCTGTATCCCGATCTTTCCCCAAGGTACCATGTCACAGGACCAACTCTTCGCGGAGATCGCCGACATCGGCTACCCAGCGATAGAAATCTGGGGACGAGGCGACGACTTCATTGGCTTCTGCGAGGCCGCCGCCGGCCACGGTCTGCGCGTGGTCAGTTTCAGCGGGCATGACTCGCTCCCGGACGGTCTCAACAATCCTGCCAACCATGACAGGATCGCGGCTGAGTTGCACGAGTCGATTGACGAAGCGGCCGCCAATGGTGTAAACGGACTGATATGTTTCAGCGGAAACCGCATACCGGGAATGTGTGATGAGGAGGCAATCTCCAACACAGCCGCCGGTCTACGCCGCGCTGCCCCGCATGCCGAGGCCAGAGGAGTCAATCTCAATTTGGAACTGCTCAACTCCAAGGTGAACCATGCAGGCTACCAGTGTGATCACAGTGCCTGGGGGCTGGCTGTAATGCAACAGGTAGACAGCCCCAACGTCAAACTCCTCTATGACATCTACCATATGCAGATTATGGAAGGTGATGTGATCCGTACGATGACGGAGAATCTGGACGCCATTGGCCACGTCCATACTGCAGGCAACCCGGGCCGGAACGAGCTGGATGACAACCAGGAACTGAACTACCGCGGCATTTGCCGGGCTCTCAGCGGCGCAGGCTACGCCGGCTACGTCGGCCACGAATTTCACCCGCGAGGTGATGTAGTCTCTGCGCTTCGCCAAGCCTTCGAACTGTGCAACGTCTGATCGTCAGCGCGTCCCTTGTCCACGTTAGCGGACGAAAAGACTTGCACCCACTTATCTTGATTTTCCCGCCCTACAAGGAGCCGAAATGCCTCGTCAGCCCCATGTAATCTACATACTGTCCGACGAGCACTTTGGCGGCGCCATGAGCCACATGGGCGATGCCAATGTACGCACGCCTAACATGGACCGTCTGGCTGCCGAAGGGGTGAGCTTCGATCGCGCCTACGCAAACTGCCCGATTTGCACGCCTTCACGGGGCACGATCTTTTCGGGTCGGCATGCACATTCCGGCCCCGTGCAGTACTTCTTCGATGTATACAAGGCAGGGGCGCCGAGCACCGCAACGGCTCTTAGGGCAGCCGGATACCACACTGCCTACTTTGGCAAGTGGCACTGCGGTGTGGTGCAGGATCAGGAGCCGCCAGTCGTGAGGGCGGAAAGGGAGGAGTACACGCGCTGGCCTCACCGCACGCCGGAATACCACCGGGCCGGCTTCCAGGACTGGTACGGCTTCGAGATCAACAATGCCCCATTCAAGGGCTTCTATTATCACGAAGACGAGGCCAATCCGCGTAAGATGGACGGCTATCAGACGGACTTTCTCACCGATCTGGCCATCGACTATTTGGAGTCCTACGATCGTGACGAGCCGCTTTTCCTTGTTCTCAGCGTTGAACCACCTCACTTCCCTCTCGAAGCCCCGGAGTCGTTTGAGCGATTTGATCCTGCTGCG
>VYDA01000364.1:3431-10309 GCA_009843665.1 Caldilineaceae bacterium SB0675_bin_29
ACACCGCCCAGCTTTTCCGACTCGCCGGAGATGCGGGCCCAGCTGGCCACCTACTACGCCATGGTCGAGAACCTGGATTGGAATGTCGGCCGCTTGCATGAGACGTTGGACAGCCTGCCCGAGTTCAGGAGCAACCGGTTGACGGTCTACTTCTCCGACCACGGCGACTATATGGGAACGCACGGTGCCATCAACCGCAAAGAGAATCCCCACGAGAACTCCGTTCGCATCCCCGCAGTTTTTCACTGGCCGGAGCAGATTCCGGCGCAGGGTAGGAGGGACGGCCTGCTATTCAGCCTTGTCGACCTTTTCCCGACCACACTCGGTCTGCTGGGGCTGGACATTCCCGCACACTGCCAGGGGCGAGACTTTAGCGGGGCGTTGCGCGGGCAGCAGGACTTCTCCGGGCCGGATTCCGTCCTCATTGAAATGTCTGGCAATCCTCGCTGGAATCTGGATTTTCTGGACTGGCGCGGGTTGGTAACTTCTCGCTGGAAGTACGCCTTTTACGAGACTGGGCACGAACGGCTCTTTGACCTCAAGAACGACCCCTATGAGATGACCAATCTGGCCGAGACGGACGTACAGACCTGTGCGGAGATGCGCACAAAACTACTGCAACTCCTGTCGGAAAGCCGCGAACCATATTTCGACGTACTGATCGAGCACGGTGTGCCCGTTGAGGGCCCGGCGCTGGACGTGGGCGAAACCTATACCAAGGGCAAGTTGGCACCTGTCTGGCCGGACCTCGTGCGGCGTCACCAACCGTGAACGGTACATCCAAATGGAACTCCCTGCTGAACTCCCCTCCCTTCTGGAAGAGTGGAAGACCGCAGAAACTGTAGCTTTTGCCCTCCTGGGAAGTTACGCGCGCGGCGATGCCGGACCCCACAGCGACGTGGATGTCGTGCGCTTCGTAGATGACGACAAACACGGTGAGGACGCCCGTAGCTTTCTGGTCGGCGATACCAAGGCCGCTAGAGAACGTGACGATTACATACCCCTCTCTGGGAGTTCCCGACCTTGCCTGGTGGTGCGAAGCACGGTAACTCCAAGCCAAGTAGAGAGCTGGTTTACCGAACCTGGGCAAGCGGTCAATATCATCATTGGTCTACGCGATGGACGCGCCCTGTGGGACCCGAATGGTCTATTTTCTGCCATTCAACAGCGTGCATGGGAGTTCAAGTGGACGCGGACGCATCAGAAAAAAGCTGACCAAATGGTGGGCAAGGAGTTGGTAGGTTGGATCGAAGAGGCTCACAAAGGGTTGGAAGGGCTGAGGCGCAGTGACGATGGGCGCCTGCTGAACGCCCGCTTCGGATTGTCCTGGGGACTAGCCTGGGTGATGCGGTTGCACAGGGGCGTATTCGCTACAAGCGACAACACTTTCTTCAATGATGTTGTCAGCATAGTCGGTCCAGAGACCAGGTGGGCCAAGCTCTTGCACCAGGCCTTTGGCATAGCGGCCGGGGCCGAAGGCGACTCCATTTCACTGCGCGAGGAAGTGACGTCCGGCCTGTTGCTTTACTGCGAGACCTTCTCGCTCTTGAAGGAATCATTGCCCCAGGAAGACTTCCTCCTCATCGAAGCCACGGTGCGGCGAATTCGACGCGAAATGGCAACCTTAGTGGTGGCCGCCGATGGAAGTCCACGAGGTCCGAAGACTTGAGTAGTAGAACTGCGGTTGAGCCCGGAGTTGTTGTTGCGTTATCCACTTTAGTTTCGGTAAACTATGCGGCAAGGAGACGTAATCACCCTCCACGTCGCCAGAGTTAGCTCCGGTGACTAATGCAGTTGAATGACAAAGCAATGAACGTATCTCAACTGCTGCGGCTTCATGTGTGTCTGCTGCAGACGACCGAACTGCCACTATTGCGGCCAGAACGAGCCAATGCCTACGATCCCGAAAAGCGCGAACCTTGTACGCGCGCCCAAAGGAGATGAACCAATGCTGACTCAACAACAGGTCGACTTCTATCAAGAACACGGTTACCTCCGCATTCCCGAGGTATTCACTCCAGAGGAGACACAGGAGCTGTCGAAAGAGATGGACCGCCTCGTGGAAGACTGGGCGTTCACGAGCCCTGGATGGAACGGCCCGTGGCGCCTGGCGTATATGGACCCGGAGACGGAAAAGAAGTCCAAATTGACCGCGATGCACGATCTCCATTTCTATTCGGTGGCATGGATGCGGGCTGCCACGAATCGCAGGCTTGCCAAGGCGCTCAGTCAGCTTCTGGGCGGAAACGTTGAGTTGCACCATACAACCATGCACATCAAGCCCCCTCAGACCGGGCATCCGTTCCCCATGCACCAGGACAACCCTTTTTACGGGCATCAGGACGGCCGCTTCATCGATGTACTGGTTCACTTGGATGACACCTTCCATGAAAATGGCGAGATTCGCTTTCTGGACGGCTCACACAAGATGGGCCATCTTGATCACATCACGGAGACCGAAGACGGGCCTTGCTCTCCCCACCTGCCCACTGACCAGTTCCATCTGGAGGAAACGGTGGCGGTGCCAGCTAAAGCTGGAGATGTCGTGCTCTTCTGCATAGACACGGTCCACGGGTCGTACATCAACCAGACGAAGAAACCCCGACGGCTGGTGCGCATGGGCTACCGCGACCCGCAGAACCGACAGGAGTACGGCCAGAGCATGGGGCGGCCTGGTGTAATGGTCAGTGGGTACAGAGAGCGTCAAGAGGGCGACGAGTTGCTACCAATTGCCTGATACGCGGCAGTGTAGATCTTCTCCAGCCACCGGATAGTTGCGCTGCACCGTAATCTGAACACGAGACGATATGAACGCGCTGCCGCGTTGCGACCGGCAGGCGCAGGAATCGAGCACACGAAAAGGAGATGACCCAATGCTGACACAGAAACAGGTTGCCTTCTATCATGAACATGGCTTTTTGCATATCCCTCGCGTGTTCACGCCGGAAGAGACCCAGGATCTTTCCGAAGAGCTGGACCGGCTTGTCGAGGATTGGGCATTTACCAATCCCGGCTGGTCCGGTCCCTGGCGCCAAGCCTACATGGACCCGGAAACCGAAAGGAAGTCCAAATTGACGGCCATGCAGGACCTGCACTATTACTCGGTTACCTGGATGCGGGCGGCGACGAATCCCAAGCTCGCTGAAGCGCTGAGCGACCTCCTGGGCCCAAATGTAGAGCTGCACCATACCACGCTCCACATCAAGCCTCCGCAGACCGGCCATCCCTTCCCATTGCACCAGGACAACCCGTTTTATCCCCATCAGGACGGCCGGTTCATCGACGTCCTGGTACACCTGGACGATACCTGTCACGAAAACGGTGAGATCCGCTTCCTGGACGGCTCGCACAAAATGGGCCACCTGGAACATATCACAGAGACCGAGGACGGCCCTTGCTCGCCTCACCTGCCCACTGACAAATTCCACCTCGAAGATACCGTGGCCGTTCCGGCCAATGCCGGCGATGTAGTTGTATTCTGCATCGATACGGTCCATGGCTCCTACATCAACCAGACCAAGAATCCGCGTAGGCTGGTACGCATGGGCTACCGCGATCCGCAGAATCGCGAGGTCGCCGGCCATCGAGTTGAGAGGGCGGGCATGATCGTCAGTGGCTATCGCGAGCGCAGAGAAGGCGATGAGTTGTGGCCGACGAAGGCTGCCAACACTTAGTCTTCTGGGCCCAAATCCTTTAAGAGTTGCTGCCGCGTGATCTATGACACACTAATCGTTGGCTCTGGGTCGGCGGGAAATATTCTTGCTGCCCGTCTGACAGAAGACCCGACCCGGCAATTGCTCTTGCTTGAAGCGGGCCCCGATTACCCTACGAGGGAAAGCCTACCCGCCGACATTCGACTGGGCTACAGCACGCCGTCCGGAATCATCGCTCAAAGCCACGACTGGGGTTACACGGGGTTGGCGTCACAGATGCGCGACGACATGCCGGTTCCGAGGGGCAGAGTGGTGGGCGGATCCAGCGCGGTGAATGCGCAGATCTTCCTGCGCGGGATTCCGGAAGATTTTGCCGCCTGGGCCGAAATGGGCAACGACAGGTGGAGCTTCGAACAGGTATTGCCCTACTATTGCAAACTTGAGAACGACTACGACTTTGGCTCGGCGGAACATCACGGTTGCGATGGGCCAATCGGCGTTCGCAGGTATCCTGAAGAAGAGTGGGGCCCTGATCAGAGGGCTTGGGCCGAGGCTTGCCGTCAGGCCGGTTTTCCGGAGTGTCCGGACGCAAACTTGCCCGGATCAACCGGTATAGGACCCTTCCCCCTCAACAACATCGCGGGCGTGCGCCAGAGCACGGCTGTGACCTACTTGGCCCAGGCCAGAAGCCGCCCCAATCTCCATGTTCTAGCCGACTGCACGACTCGTCGGATACTGTTGGAAAGAGGGAGGGCAGTTGGCGTAGAAGTGGAGCGGGACGGTCAGGTGGAAGATTTCCGGGCGGAAGAGATTGTGCTCTGCGCCGGCGCGATCGGGACACCGCAGATCATGATGCTGTCCGGGATTGGACCGGCGCCGCATCTGCAGGAAGTTGGAGTGAACGTCAATCACCACCTGCCCGGAGTGGGAGGCAACCTGCGAGACCACCCAACGGTAAACTTGCACTGGGAACTGCTATTCCAACCGTCAGGGCTCTTTCACTGGCACCAGGCCGGTTTGCGCTACACGGCTGACGGCTCGGTTGTGACCAACGATATGATCGTCTACATAGCGGCAGTGCCGGAAACCTGGGGCGACTCCGGCAGTTTTCTGTTCGCGCGTCCGACTGTCAATCTAGCTATTGGAGCAGGGGAGTTGCGGTTGCGCAGCAACAGCATTGGGGACCAGCCCTTGCTCAACTACCGTTACTACGAGGAACGGTTCGACCGAGAGCGCCAACGGGAAGCGATCAGGCTTTGTACCGAACTGATCGAAGAGCATCCAGCATTTCGCGGGATCCGCGGAAGCGTTCTGGATGGTCCAGAGGACGCATTACATGATGACGCGGCCCTGGATCGCTGGATTCTTGCCAATGCCGACACCGGTCACCATACGTCAAGTACCTGCAAGATGGGGTTGCCTTCCGACCCGCTAGCCGTTGCGGACCAGTCAGGCCGTGTGTTAGGTATCGAAGGCCTGCGAATCGTCGACGCTTCGTTAATGCCGGACAGTGTGCGTGCGAACATCAACGCAACAGTTATGATGATGGCCGAGAAGATTGCCGCGGAGATGGCCGGAGAGAAATGAGGGCTGCACACGGATTCTCGCAGGCCATAAGGCAATTGCCGGCCGCCTTGTTCAGTCCTGACGGTCCCAACTCCACAGGAACAGAATGGAGCTACAGACATGACCTGTCGTATTCTCATCACCGACTACGCGTGGCCGAATCTAGACATAGAGAAGGAGGTCCTGTCTTCTGATGTGGGCGAGATCATGGTTGCCGGATAGGGTTCTCCCAGCGAGATCATCGCTATTGCCCCGCACGCAGCCGCCATCATGACATGTTGGAAGGATGTGCCGGCCGAGGCGCTGGATATCGCACCCAACTGCAGTGTGGTCAGCCGCTATGGCATCGGGCTGGATAACATTCCGATCGGGCGCGCCACCGAACTAGGCATGTTGGTGACCAATGTTCCCGACTTCTGTTTGGAGGAGGTGTCCGACCACGTCATGGCTCTCTTGCTGGCAACCGCACGTCAACTACTGCCACTGGCGCGGACGCCTGAACGCAGCGGATGGACTCGTGAAACGCCCCGCCCGATTCCACGAGTGAGCGGCCAGACGCTGGGGCTCATCGGTTTTGGCAACATCGCCCGCGCTCTTGTTCCCAAGGCGCTGGGGTTCGGACTACGATTGATCGCGTTTACGCCGCGGCTTCGACCTGAAGACGCGCCGGACGGGGTAGAGACGACCAACGATCTCGGGCAGATGCTTGCTGAGTCCGACTATGTATCAATCCATTGTCCGCTCACCGAGGAAACGGCTCATATCATAGATGATGCCGCGATCGGCCAGATGAAGCGGTCGGCACTACTGATCAACACGAGTCGAGGTGGTGTCATTGACGAGAAGGCGCTAATCGGCGCACTCCAGGAAGGGCGCATCGCGGGGGCAGCTCTTGATGTCACCGATCCTGAACCGCCTGCAGCGGGCAATCCACTCCTGTCGCTTGAGAACGTAATCGTCACGCCGCATGCCGCTTTCTATTCGGTAGCGGCCACGGCAGAACTGGCGCGCAAGGCGGCTGAAAACGTAGTTACCGTTCTCCGAGGCGAAGTTCCC
Source organism: Caldilineaceae bacterium SB0675_bin_29 (assembly GCA_009843665.1). GTDB lineage: Bacteria > Chloroflexota > Anaerolineae > Caldilineales > Caldilineaceae > Bin5. The sequence continues at coordinate 9,707 of VYDA01000364.1, forward strand.
AAGAATCTGGTAAAGGCGGAGGTGCTGGACAAGGAGAACTGCCGTTTGCCCAACCAGACTGGTGTACAGTAAGGACTGTCCTCTACCGGATGTCGGCGGCTACCTCTTCTTCGAGATCGAGGGTATCCAGCTCCGGAAACTGGAGCACTGCCAAGAAAGAATCGTTGAAATCTCCTCGCCCGGACAGTTCATGGTACTCCACGATCTGTGGCAGTGATCGAGCAACCTGCCGCTCGCGGAATGAAAGCAGCGCGATTTTCGCACCCTCGCCGGCCGCGTTGCCCACGGCTTTGATTTTTTCGACGGGAACGGGCGGCACCAGCCCGATGATGCGGGCGCTCTGGGGATTAATGTAGCTGCCAAAAGAACCGGCCAGGAAAATTTCGATAAGCTCATCTGCTTCGACGCCCAACTCCTGCATCACCACCTCGATGCCCCCGGCGATCGAACCCTTGGCAAACTGAAGTTCACGTACGTCCCGCTGCGTCAGGACTATAGGCTTGCCGCTGTTTGTTTTATTGCTACTGGGTAGTACTATTGATAGACTTTCCTCTTCGTCGGCTATGATTCGTCTAGCCAGTTCGGGAGACACGATTTTGGTCG
>VYDA01000446.1 GCA_009843665.1 Caldilineaceae bacterium SB0675_bin_29
GGCCGGCACCTGCGGGGATCTGATGGGACTGGCGGGACGTGGTCTGGCTGGACACTTTCGATCGGGCACCCGTCACCAATGTCGACACCCGGTCGACGAGGCATGTTGTTGGCCGGGGGCGTTGCGGGGGCGGAGCCCCCGCACAAGGGAGGGCCGAATAGGCCCGACCGCCCAGAACTGCAGTGGTCAGTGGTTAGTGGTTAGTGTTTGGGCAGTGCAATGGAGATGGATGTACGGGCTGAACATGGCTTGTCTTTAACTTATGGCATGGGGAAGTTCGCCCCCATTTTGGGATGCACACATGTTCAGGGGCAGTCCACAGTTTGGGGGTGGCAATGGTGTGGCGAGGGATTCATGCCAGCGGTGGCAGAGATTGTTTACCCGGATTTGTTGGAGGCTCAGGGCAGGCACAAGGCCTGCCCCTACAGGACCGGTGAGGGAAGGGACTGAATTGGTCATTCCGACAGGTGGGTTGATCGTGTATAATCGGATTTGATGAGAGAAATCCGTTGCGGGCAGCGAAGCCATCGAAAGGGTGCCAGGCGTAGCGGCGGGGCTCGTGTGCGCATGATTGCGCTGGCCGCCGCGTTGCTGGCTGCCGCGTTACTGGCAATCGATGTCGGAGACGGGGTTCCGCATGTGAAGCTGGCTGCTGCTCAAGTGGAGACTACGCCTGCGCCCGGTTCGCAACGAACTGATACGACAGCTGCGGCGGACCTGCAGGAGGCTACGGCGACCCGTACGACCCAGGAGCTGCTGGAGTCGATTCGGGCTACGGCCACGGTGGGGGCGCAAATTACAGCGACGGCGGCGGCTGAAGCGACCAGTTTGGCGCTCACCCCATCGGTCACACCGACGCACACGCCCACGCCTACGCCAACACCATCCCCAACGCCCACCCCTTCACCTACGCCAACACCTGGCCCGGATGAAATTCTGGAGGCGCGCCTCGACGATTTAATCGCCAATATGAGCGTCGCCGATAAGGTTGGCCAGCTGTTTGTGGTCACCTTCCAGGGCAACGACATTGGACCGAGAAGCGACGTCGCCGAGTTGATTGAGGAGTACCGGGTGGGGGGCGTGGTGATCAGCCCCAGGAATCGTAACTTCAGCAACTACAGCGGTTCGACGCCGGAGGACGTGGCGCGGCTTACAAATCAACTGCAGGCACTGGCGTACGGCATCTATCTGGCGGCGGCGGAGGCGTTGAACGTCAAGCAGGGGGGGCCGGCCATTCCGGGTATTCTGCAGTCCGGGCTGGAACAGAGATCACCGCTGGAGATTCCGCTGTTGATTGGGGTGGAACAGGGGGGCGACGGCATGCCAGGTACGGCACTGCGGGCCGGATTCACGGCGATCCCGCCGCAGATGGCGCTGGGGGCGACCTGGAATCCTGAGTTGGTGGAGGAGGTCGGTGCAGTCCACGGTCGGGAGTTGCGCAGTGTGGGGGTGAATCTGATACTGGGGCCGGCGCTTGACGTGATAGAACAGCCGCGTCCGGACCTGGCGACCGGGTTGGGGCTGCACTCGTTTGGCGGTGACCCGTACTGGGTCGGGCGAATGGGCCAGGCCTATGTAACAGGAATCCACCGCGGCAGCGGCAATCGGGTGGCTACCGTGAGCGGACATTTTCCTGGCTTGGGGGGTACAGATCGCCGGCCGGATGAGGAGATCGCGACAATTCAGAAGAGTTTACAGGAGCTGCAGCGAATCGAACTGCCGCCATTTGCCGCGGTCACTGAGCGGCCATCTGCGATCCTGCGAGTGGATGGGACGACGGCCTCCACGGAAGCGCTGATGTCAGGGCATATTCGTTTCAGCAGCTTTCAGGGCAGTCGCGAGCGTACGCCGCCCATCAGTCTGGCACAGGAGCTGGGCATTCTCCTGGATTTGGACGAGTTTGCTCCCTGGCGCGCCGAGGGCGGTGTTCTGATGAGCGACGCGCTGGGCGTGATGGCGGTGCGCCGCTACTACGACCCGCCGCTGCAGGAGTTCCCGCGGCGGCGCATTGCTCTGGATGCGTTTACGGCCGGCAACGACCTGCTCTACCTGGCAGACTTCTCTCTGACCGACAGCTGGCTGGATGAGAGGGCCAATATCAAAGAGACGATCATTTTCTTCCGCGAGCGTTATACAAACGATGCCGAGTTTGCGGCGCGCGTGGATGCCTCGTTACGACGAATTCTGCGCTTGAAAGTGCGGCTGTATTCCCCTGAAAACAGGGCCGATGCGGCGACAGCCGGTGGCGTTGCACAGGATGGACAGGTTGAAATCGACCTGGCGGATGTGGTGGTGGGGCCGGCCGACCTGGATGAGGCGTTCAGTGCCGAACATCAGAGAGAAGCACAGTTGCTATTGGACCAGGTCGCCAGTGAGGCGCTGACGATCTTCTTCCCCGACTCTCGGGGGCTGACCGATCCGCTGCCGGCGCCGCCGGGTGAAGATGAAGACATATTGATTTTCACGGATAGCCGCATTTTGCATGAATGCGACGGCTGCCGAGCAGATGCTGTCGTGGAGCCGACGGCTTTGGAAGGGATCATGTTAAGGCTCTACGGACCGGAGGCGACCAATCAGCTGCGAGAGGAGAAGATCCGAAGTCGTACGTTTGCCGAATTGAACTCTATCCTCAGCGGCACGGCAGACTCGGCGGTGTCAGAGGCGTTGGAGGAGGAGATAGTCAACGCCGACTGGTTGATCTTCGCCATGCTGGATGTGGATGTGGCGAATTACGACAGCAGCGATGCGGTCAAGCGGTTTCTGCGTCAGCGCGGTGACCGGCTACCGGGGAGCAAGCTGGTGGTGCTGGCGCTCAACGAACCCTACTTCTTTGATTCGACCGAGATTGGGAAGATGACCGCTTTTCTCGGCGTTTACTCCAAGAGCCAACCGTTTTTGGAAGCGGCCGTGCGTGCACTGTTCCGTGCGCAGACGGTCACCGGCGCGCCGCCGGTCAGCGTACCGGGCACACGCTTCAGTAATCTGGTCGAGCGGCTGGAGCCGGACCCGAACCAGCGGATCGGCCTTACTGCTCTGAACGAGGGCTTCGTAATCGAAGAGGCGGAGGATGGCGAGCAGGTGCTTATTCAGACCGACCTGAGGCTCGGTGACAGCCTGGAGCTGCAGGCAGGCCCGATTCTGGACCACAACGGGAACACAGTACCGGATGGAACACCTGTGAACTTCCGACTGATCTATGAGGGAGAGGAGCTTGCCATCCAGTCGAATCCCGTCCCCACCCGCGGGGGATATGCGCGTAAATCGGTGCTATTGGAGAGAACCGGCACGCTCCTGATCGCGGTCGACAGTGTGGAGGCGGACTCGAGTACGGAGATCCGGGCGCGCATTCCTGACCCGGACGTGGGGTCGGACAGAACGCAGATTGAGGTCACGAACCCGGAGCGGGCCGTCACGCCGACGACTCCGCAGGAGGCGGCCGTGACAGCTGTGCCGACGGCGGCAGCGGTCCCGACACGCGCGACGGAGGTCAGGCCGGAGGCGGTTAAGGTCGATGTCTCTTCGCTGACGATTGCTATGGTCACGCAGTTGGTGGTGTTGGCGCTACTGCTCGTGGTGCTGGTGCAGGTGATGCCGCGCCAGTTGCTTGTTCAGCGCTTGCTGTGGGCGATGCTCGTGGGCTGGGGCGCTTACATTCTTTACGGCGTGGACGTAGTTCCCGGCGGTCTGTGGATCCAGGTCAATCTTGCCCCTTGGGACAGTGTCCCGATTGTTGTGATCGGCATGCTGATCCCGCTGGTGTGGCTGCAGTTCCGGTCGGAGTAGGTGATACCGGTTACTGTGATTTTCGCTTTCAGTATCTTCTCCCGTTTCCTGCCCAAACCACGAATCGGACCATATTGAGGATGCAGGTGGAGAGCGAGAGCGTTTCGCCTGGATTCCGGCGGCGTTAAGCAGATTGGGGTAGGGGGCAAGGGGTCAGAAAAACACCGGTTTCTGGGGCCTAATGGGTAACTGAATCAACAGCACCGTCCGGTTCTGATTTCTCAGCGTATTGGTATCAGTTTGTGGCTCGTTTACGGCGTCAGGTGGCCGGACTGGCAGGGACACCTACTGCAGCGGGAGGACCGCTCCCATTGGGCTGCACCGGTAGATCCTCCTGGCGACGAAACTGGTTCATGTAGAGTTCGTAGTAGAATCCGCGCTGGGCAAGCAGCCCTTCGTGTGTGCCCCGTTCGATAATCTCTCCGTCTTTCAATACCAGCACCTGGTCGGCACTGCGGATGGTGCTGAGGCGGTGGGCGATCACGAAGCTGGTGCGTCCTTTCAGCAGGTCGTTAAGCGCGGCCTGGATTCTCTGCTCGGTGCGGGTGTCGACGCTGCTGGTGGCTTCGTCGAGGATGAGGATGCGCGGGTCGGCCAGTGCGGCGCGGGCGATGGCGAGGAGCTGACGCTGTCCCTGGCTGAGACCAGCGCCGCGTTCGCCGAGGACGGTCTCATAGCCTTCGGGAAGCCGCTGGATAAAGTCGTGCGCCTGGGCCAGCTTAGCGGCGGCGATGACTTCCTCGTTGGAAGCGTCGGCGCGGCTGAAGCGGATATTGTCCATCACGGAACTGCTGAACAGGTAGGTGTCCTGGAGGACGATGCCGATCTGCTCGCGCAGGCTGTACAGCTGCACGTCACGCACATCGACACCGTCGATACGCACGGAACCGCCGGTGACATCCCAGAAGCGAGGGATCAGATTGATAATGGTCGTCTTACCGGCGCCGGTCGGTCCGACGATTGCCACCGTCTCGCCAGGACTGGCGTTCAGGTTGATTCCCTTGAGGACCGGTTCCCCGGGCACGTATTCGGCTTCCACGTTATGCAGGGAAACGGTGCCCTTGATTGCGGGCATTGGCCGGGCGCCGAATTTCTCCTGTACTTCCGGGACCTCGTCCATCAGCTCGAAGATACGCTCCACACCGGCGATGGCGCTCTGGATATTGGTCCACATAACGCTGATCTGGGAGATGGGCATGTTGAAGCGCTGGGCATAGCCCAAGAAGGTGACGATCAGGCCGAGGGAGATGGCCGAACCTGCCAGAGTCTGACCGCGCAGGAGCATCACGCCGCCGACGCCAACAACGACGGCGATGCCCAGGAATCCGAGGGCTTCGAGCGTGGGGGCCAAGGCAGAGGTGTAGGCAACGGCCTTGACATTGGCGTCGCGGTTGACGGCATTGCTTTGGCGGAACTGCTCGATGTTGGTTTCCTCGCGGCTGAAGGCCTGGACCTCGCGCACGCCGGAGATGCCCTCCTCCAGCTCTGCGTTGACGTCGCCGATGCTCTGGCGGGTGACGCGAAAGGCTCTGCGCGCTTGGGTGCTGAACCACAGCGTCGCCAAGCCCATGAGGGGCACGACGCTGAGGCTGATGAGCGCGTAGGCCCAGTTCAAGACGACCATCTGCCAGACGATCCAGAGGATGAGCAGCACGCTGCTCAGTACCTGCACCAGGGCAAAGCTGACGACCTGCTGGATCGTGTCTGAGTCGTTGGTAATGCGGCTCATCAGGTCGCCGGTCTCGTTGCGTGTGTAGAAGCCGAGAGAGAGGCGATGGAGGTGGTTGAAGAGGCGCACGCGCAGGCGGCGCAGGACGTGATGGCCGGTCCAGCTCATGCTGAAGAACATCAAGCCGCCGGTGACTGAGCCGACCAGGTAGTAGCCGGTGATGACCAAAGTTATATTGAGGAGGCCGCGCAGCAGATCACTGCGGACCGGGTTCCCCATGGCGACTTCCGGGGCATACCAGCAGTTGGCCTGGCTGTCGGTTTCCGTCTGTTGGTCGCTTTCTGCGGGCAGTAGAAGCCCTCTGCCGTCTTCGCCGCCTTCGCCGAAGGCGGCAGGCGCCAGAAAGCAGTCCACGGCCTGGCCGATCAGTACCGGGCCGATAACCTGGGTATAGGCGTTGACTGCCATCAGTACAGCGACGACGGTCAGGCCGAACCAGTAGGGGCGAAAGTATCGACTGAAACGGGCGAGGGTGACGCCGACGCTCTTGGGCTTCAGCGTCTCCTGCCGTAACATGCGGTCACCGAACATCGGAAGTGCTCCTGGGAGAAATAGTGCGTAACAAGGGCTGCTGCCGGCAGCGGGCTATGCTTCCGCGACCAGTGGCGCATCCACCTCGACCGCTGCGTCTTCGACCAACTGGCTGTGGTAGATATCGGTGTAGATGGCGCTGGTGCGCATCAGTTCTTCGTGGTTGCCGCGGTCGACGATGCGGCCTCTATCGAGGACAAGGATCTGATCGGCGTTGACGACGGTGCTGATGCGCTGGGCGATGACAAAGCTGGTGCGTCCCACCATGAGCCGGTCGAGTGCATTCTGGATGAGCACCTCGGTGGCGACATCGACGCTGCTGGTGGAGTCGTCGAGGATGAGAATGCGCGGGTCGGTCAGGAGGGCACGGGCGATGGCGACGCGTTGCTTTTGGCCGCCTGAAAGGGTGGTACCGCGCTCTCCTACGGCGGTCTGATAGCCGTCGGGGAAGCTGACGATGAAGTCGTGTGCGGCGGCGGCTCTGGCGGCTGTCTCGACTTCGGCGTCGGTGGCTTCGGGACGGCCAAAGGCGATGTTGTCGCGAATGGTACCGGTAAACAGATTGGTCTCCTGCAGCACGATGCCGATCTGGCGCCTCATGCTTTCCAGCGTGACATCGCGCACGTCCCAGTCATCGATGACGACACGACCTTCGCTCACGTCGTAGAAACGGGGGATCAGGTTGATGATGGTCGACTTGCCGCTACCGGTTCCCCCCAAGAGGGCGACGGTCTCACCCGGCTGGGCCTCGAAGGAGACGTTCTGGAGGACAGGTTCGCTGCTGTTGAAGTAGCGGAATGTTACGTCGGTAAAGCTGACGCGGCCGTGCACCTGCGCCATAGGCTGTGCGCCGGGTTTGTCGGTGACCTCGTTTTCGGCGTCGAGGATTTCGAAAATGCGCTTGGCGCTGGCGCTGGCCTGGCTCATCTGGGCGACGATAAAGCCGAGCTGGCCTACGGGGAAGAAGACGTATATGAGATAGAGGGAGAACTTTTGCCACTCCCCAAGGGTGAGGGTATCGAACAGAATCTGGCGCCCGCCCCAGTAGACGACAGCGGCCTGGCCGAGGTTGGAGATCAGAAAGATGAAGGGGAAGAGGAAGCTGAAGATTTTGGAAACGCGAATGTGCTGATCCATGAGCCGTTCGGCCGCGTTGTCGAACCTGTCCTGCTCTTCTCTTTCGCGTACAAAGGCCTTGATGACACGGATACCGGCCAGGTTTTCCTGAAGGATCTCGTTAAGGGTGGAGAGCCGGCGCTGGATCTCCCCGAACAGTGATTGGGCGACGGAGCCGAAGACCATGAAGAGGATGAGCGCTACGGGCAGCACTGGGAGGATGATCAGGGTCAGGGTCAGGTTGGTAAAGGCCAACACGGCGAGCGAGCCGATGAGCAGGACGATGGACTGCACGGCCAGCAACATCCCCTGACCGATAAACATTCTCAGTTTTTCGACATCGTCGGTGGCGCGAATCATCAGCTGGCCGGTACGATTGCGGTCATGGTAGCTGAAAGAGAGTCGCTGAATTTTTTCGAACAGTTCGTTGCGAAAATCGAAGGCCAGGTCCTGACTCACTTTCTGGGCCAGGAAGGCCTGTGCGAAGGCGAAGAGCCCGCGCGCCAGAGAGAAGACAACGATGAAGACCATAGCCCAGTAGATCGGCCCTTCGGCACTGACAGCTCGTTCTGTCAGCTGTTCGACCGAAAGCGGAAGCTGCTCAATCGCGGCGGTTCGCTCCGATTCCGGCAGGGCAAGAATCTGACGGGCGAACACACTGTTGGTTACAGCGTCAAGGACGTTTTGCACCAGCTGGGGGACGATAAGCTGGGCACCGATGCTGATAAAGAGGGCGGCATAGGCCAGGGTTGTGGTGATCTTGTAGGCGCCCAGATAGCGGAATGAGCGACCCAAGTCCTTCATGCTACCGCCGCCCTCGCGCGGTCCGCCCGGTCCTCCCGGGCCGCCTGGTCTAGCGAATGGTCTTCGTTGGTTCACATGCCGCTCCTAGGGCAGAGAGTCAGATTGCAACGGTTCGATTGCCGGCGACTACAAGCCGATGGCGGGTTCGCGTTCCCGTTGCAGCGAGTCAACCAGTTTAGTCAGCAAGCCCTGCAACAGTTCGCACTCTTCGGGCGAGAGTTGTGCGATCAGCTCGTTGAGAAATTTGAAATGCTGTGGTGTACGCGTGCGGACCAGGCTTCTGCCGTAAGTCGTCAGACGGATAAGGAAGGCCCGCAGGTCGTTCGGATCCAGCTGGCGTTCGATGAGGCGCGATTTCTCCAAGGCCCGCAGGTGGGCGCTGATCGTATTTTTGCTCAAACGCTGGCTGTGTGCCAGGTCTGTTGGCGTGAGGGCGGCCTGACCATTGCGTTCTGCCAGGTAGAGGCGGATAAGGACACGCCATTGGGGCAGAGAGATTTCTTCATGGCGCATGCGCTCGCCCAGAATACGGTCGTACGCTCCGGCGCACATTTTTATCAGCCGCAAGATCTCCATCCCGTGCACATGATCGAGGCCGGACTCGGCCAGAAGCTCACGGAAGCCGACTATTTCATCTGGCGCCTGTCGCGAGTCGGCGTCATCGGGCGCGTTGGACAGACCGTTTGCCGGACTCGAACACTGTGAATTGGGATGGACTGCAGAACTGACTTTTGTCATAAGCGGAATTGTACGGCACCGAACTAAATTTGTCAAGAGCAGTCCCCTTCAATGCACGCGAGCGTATAATGCGCATCCAGATTCGAATCAGTGTCGCTGAGCATGTAGATAACGCAACGATTGGCCTGTCTTTGTGTTATAGTAGAGTGTACAATCAGATGCGAATCTCTTTACAGAAGGTGGGCTGACGACGAGGGCAAATGAACGCGATTTGCTCCTGTCGGGATGTTCACATGGAATAAACGCGCATGTACAGTAGCAACGGCCGGCCGCGGCGGGTTGTGATCACCGGCGTCGGCGCGGTGACACCCCTGGGCCTAACGGTTGATGAGACGTGGGATGCCCTGCTGGCAGGCCGGTCAGGCATTGATACGGTCACCAAGTTCGACACCAGCGAGTTGAATACCCGCTTTGCAGGGGAGTTGAAGGGGTTCGAAGCCAAGAACTATATGGATCGCAAGGAGGCGCGCCGGCTCGATCCATATATTCAGTATGCGCTGGTGGCAACGGAGCAGGCGCTCACCGACAGTGGGATCGATCTCAGCAAGGAGACGCCAACCGATATCGGCGTGCTGATTGCCAGCGGGACGGGCGGCCTCACCTCTCTACTCGACAATTTCAGGCTGACGGAGAAGCGCGGCTTACGCAAGGTGAGTCCGTTTCTGATTCCGAATATGCTGGTGGACAGCGCGGCCGGTAAGATCGCGATTCTCTATGATTTTCGGGGACCCAACTTCTCGGTAGTGAACGCCTGCGCCAGCGGAACGGCGGCAACTGGTGAGGCATTTGAGTTGATCCGGCGCGGGGATGCGCAGGTGATGGTCACTGGGGGTGCGGAGGCCGCTCTGCTGCCGCTCATCATGGCCGGTTTCGACATTATGGGCGCCATGAGCCAGCGCAACGACGACCCGTCGGCGGCCTGCCGTCCTTTCGACAGTGACCGGGATGGCTTTGTAATGAGCGAGGGCAGCGCGATCCTGATTCTGGAGTCGATGGAGCATGCGCTGGCCCGCAATGCCCGCATCTATGCGGAAGTCATTGGCTACGGCAACAGCGCGGATGCGTATCACATGGCCGCGCCCCATTTCGACGGGCAGGGCGCGGAAGATGCGATGAATATGGCCCTGCGCAAAGCGGAGAGCTACGGTGTGAATCGGTCCGATGTGAATTACGTCAACGCGCATGGAACGAGCACGGAACTCAACGACCCGGGCGAAACGAAGGCGATCAAGAGGGCGTTGGGCGAGCACGCCTATAACGTGAACATCAGCAGCACGAAATCGATGCTTGGGCACCTGCTGGGAGCGGCGGGCGCGATAGAAGCGATAGTCTGCCTCAAGACGATCGAAGAGGGCGTCATTCCGCCAACCATCAATCTGGACAACCCCGATCCATCTTGCGATCTGAATTACACGCCGTTGCGGTCTGTGCAGGCAGACGTCGCAGTGACAATGAGCAACAGTTTTGGTTTCGGCGGCCACAACTCATGTCTGATGCTGCGGCGGTTTGAGGAGAATGGGGTATGACAGCACAAGCGCAGGAGGAGAGCGGGCCCGGCAGCGTCCAAGCCGCCGCG
>VYDA01000113.1 GCA_009843665.1 Caldilineaceae bacterium SB0675_bin_29
CCTGTAACCGCAGCGACGCCATCTACATGATGGCCGAAAACTACATGTACATGAAGCCCAACGTGCTCGTCCGGGCTCTGGTCGAGGCCGGCCTCTTCGGCGAGACCTACTACGCCGAAGGCGAATACCTGCACGAGCTCTCCGTCCTCCACCACATGCCCGACGGCAGCCCGACCTGGCGCTACTACTGGCAGGTCGGCGTCAACGGCTCCACCTACCCCACCCACAGCCTCGGCCCCTGCCTCATGTGGATCAAAGAGCGCCCCGAACGCATCAGCTGCATCGGCACCGGCATCTGGACCGACCCCGAACACGCCATGGAGGACACGGTCCTCCTCCTGTGCAAGACCGCCAGCGAAAAACTGATGCGCATCCGCGTAGACATGCTCTCCAAGCGCCCCCACGCCATGACCAACTACACGCTGCAGGGCACAAAAGGCGCCTACGAAAGCAGACGCCGCCCGGGCGAGGGCGACTGGATCTGGCTGGAGGACTTCTGCGACGACCCCGACGTATGGGTCCCGCTGGAGACATTCGAGGAAGAATACATGCCGGAGATCTGGCGCGACCCGCCCGAAGAGGCGGTACGCGCCGGCCACGGCGGGGGCGACTACTTCGAGGTGATGGACTTCGTGGACGCCGTGCAGGGACGCAGGCCGCCCCCGATCGACATCCACGCCGCCATGGACATGACCCTCCCAGGCCTGGTCAGCCAGGACTCGATCAGCAAGGGCGGCGAATGGCTGGAAGTCCCCGACTCCCGCGAGTGGTGAACGACAGGGGATTGTGTACTGAAATTAGTCGCTGGCCCAGCGACTGGCAATAGCACCTTAACAACCAAATACCCCCGTTAGACTTTAGTCGTTGAGGGGCTCTCTCCTCACTCCTCTCCGCTCACTCTCCTCAGTTAAGCCTCTCGACGACCCCGGCTGCGCCCATGCCTCCGCCAATGCACATGGTGACGAGGCCAAGCTGTTTGTCCTGCCGCGCCAGTTCGTGCAGCATCTGCACCGTCAGCTTGGCGCCGGTGCAGCCCAACGGGTGCCCGAGCGCGATTGCCCCGCCGTTAACGTTGACCTTCTCCTCGTCCAGCCCCAATTCGCGAATCACCGACAGGGCCTGGACTGCGAAGGCCTCATTCAACTCAACCAGGTCGATCTCATCCAGACTGACGCCGGCCAGTTTGAGCGCCTTGGGCACCGCCGCCACCGGGCCGATTCCCATGATCTCAGGCGCGACCCCGCCAACGGCGAAGCTGCGGAAACGCGCCATCGGCTCCAGCCCCAGCTCCTCCGCCTTCTCCTCGCTCATCACCAGCACGGCCGCGGCGCCGTCGCTGGTCTGGCTGCTGTTGCCGGCCGTGACCGTCCCCTGCGCATGGAAGACAGGCCGCAACTTGGCCAGCGCCTCCGCCGAAGAGTCGCGGCGGATGCCCTCGTCCTTGTCGAAAACAAGGCTGTAGCTCTTGGTGCCGCCTCCCTCCCCCAGCGTGAGCTCCACCTCCAGCGGCACGATCTCCTCGTCGAACTTGCCCGCGTCCTGCGCCGCGGCCGCGCGCTGGTGGCTGCGCAGAGCGAAGGCATCCTGCTCCGCACGCGTCACCTCATACTGGCGCGCCAGGTTCTCCGCGGTCAGCCCCATGCCGATGTAGACGCCGGGATGCTCCTTGGCCAGCGTGGGATTGGCCATAAACTTATTGCTGCTCATCGGCACCTGCGACATGGTCTCCACGCCGCCTGCAATGACCGCCTCGCCCATCCCGCACATGATCTGCTGCGCGGCCAGGGCAATCGTCTGCAGCCCGCTCGAGCAGAAGCGGTTAACCGTCTGCGCCGGGACCTCCACCGGCAGCCCGGCGCGCAGGCTGGCGATACGGGCGACGTTCATCCCCTGCTCGGCCTCCGGCATGGCACAGCCCATGATGACGTCGTCAATCTCCTTGGCCTTCACAGCCGGCGCCCGTTCCATCACGGCCCCAATGGCCGCAGCAGCCATCTCTTCAGGCCGGGTCGTGCGCAACGTCCCGCGCGGGGCCTTGCCAATAGCAGTACGAGCGGCGGAAACGATAACAGCGCTGGTCATAGTGAAATGCTCCTCTTTGAAACTGGGCTACACGAAGTTTGCATCGGTCTGACGAAAAAGGCCGTTTCCCCAGGATTCATTCGGTTTCTCAAGTTCAGACCAACAGAAGCCTTCGAGAATTAGTAAAAGGAATATGAACACCTGAGAAGCGTGCGTGATGACCTCGAAATCCGCAGTCAGACGCCATGAAGGAAATTGTTATCCAACAGGGCTCTGTTTAGCAAGCCAAAATTGTCTTCTCAGCCCAGAGCACGACCGAGTCGGCGATCTCCACCGCCTCAAGGTATTCCTGTTCGGTAACCGGCCTCACAACTCCTGGATAGCGAGTAATTACAGCGTAAATGGTGAGTTTTTCGGCCCTCAAAAGTACCTCGGGGACTTCGACTCCCTCTTTCTCGATCATTGACACCAGTCGAGAAAGGTCATGAACGAATGGGAACTGTATGCTGCGCAGGACCATCACAGCCTTTAGGGACTTCTCGGCAGCCTGCTGGGCCTCGAAGCACAGGTCTTCCAAATAGGCTCCGGGAATCCGGTTCTTTGCCAGTGCCAGATTGCTTCTGGCGCGATTCAGCCATTCTCGAGGGTCGTCGGGAGGGAAACGTTCAGGGGTTTTCATATATGACTCTGCCCTCTTGGAGGGCGGGCCTGAAAACCAGAGCGTGACTGTTCTTGTAACGTTCTACATCCTCCGGCGCGACTACGAGCGCGTCAACGGCTGTTCCCACGCCATGCAGCCTCATATAAATCCGGCCCATCAGGTCAAGGGCGTCTCCCCCCTCCTTGATGATGAGCAGGTCGAGGTCGCTGTGGCGAGTCATGTCGCCGCGTGCAGCTGAGCCGAAGAGGATGATTTTCTCAGGATCGGCAACTTCTACAATGCGCCGGATCACTTCAGCCAGGACTGCCTGGTCATGCATACAATACTCCTGGTCGGCTTGCCTCTTGCCAAATGGACAGGGTGTGCTCGTGCCAGCTACAGAAACAGCGAAATCTTACTTCTCCGAATCCATTGAGTCAAACTCTTACCGCCCGGCTTGGGTGATGCAGAATTGGAGTACCGCAACCTCTCGCAAGGAGTGAATTGCCATCACTACATTCACGCGCAGTCAGACGCGCTTGAAGGCTGTCTTTAGTTTCGCAGCGGCTTCCCGTTCTTCAGCATGTGCCAGATGCGTTCATGGCTCTTGGGGTAGCCGCACAGGGTCTTGAAAGCTTCCCGCTCTAGGTCGAGGAAATACTGCTCGTCCATCCAGGCCGGCTGGCTGAGTTCACCGCCGCAAAGAACATAGGCCAACTGGTCGGCGATGATCGCTTCGTGCGCGGTGATGTAACGTGCTTCGCGCATCATGTGGATGCCCACTCGCAAATTGGCGAGGTAGTCCCGGCCGGCTGCGTAAATGTTACCGGTGACGTCCGGCGGCCTGTATCCTTCCTCGGCCATGCGCAGTACCTCCGCCTTGGCCTCGGCGAGCAGATGTTCGGTATTCATCACTACACGGTCACGCGGACCGAGAAAGCCCATCTGGCGCGCCTCAGCAGCCGAGGTCGAAACCTTTGCCAGAGCGACAAGCTCGAAGACCTTCTGCAGATGAGAGGCGGGGTCCCCATTCTGCATCTTCATGTGGGGGCTGACCAGTCGGCGTATCAGCTCCTTGCACCCACCGGCAGCCGGGATCAGGCCGACGCCAACCTCCACCTGGCCGATGTACAGCTCCGCATGCGCCACGATGCGGTCGGCACACATCGTCACCTCAGCGCCGCCGCCCAGGGCCATTTGATAGGGTGCTGCTACAACAGGCTTGGGCGCGCGGCGCAATTGCAGGATCATTTGCTGCAGCGCCTTGATCGCCGCGTCCAACTTGCCCGTATCTCCGGACTGGGCCAAAGCGCCGATGAGCAACAGGTTCGCGCCGGCACTGAAATTGCCCCCCTGGTTACCGATCACCAGCCCGGTGGCATCCCCATGCAGACGCTCGATAGCCGCGTCGGCGATGGGGCCGATCTCCAGGTCCAGGGCGTTCATCTTGGTATGAAACTCTAGCAGAAGCACGCCGTCGCCCATGTCCAGGAGGCTGGCGGCACTGTTACCGGCAAGCACGCCCCGCCCGCGTTTGAGCGCCGCAATGCTGACAACCCGGTCGCCGTCATCAACAGACTCGTACCGGCCCGTTTGCGGACTGTACACCTGCATGGGTGCCGCGCCCGCCCCTGTGCCTGAAGTTTCTTCCGACCGGTAGAAGCTTTCATGGCCTTTGCCGAGCATTTCATGAACCCAGGGAGCGACCGTCAGTCCTTCCTCCGCCATGCGCTGCGTCGTATCGGCGACACCCAATGCCTCCCAGGTTTCGAACGGCCCCATCTCCCAGCCGAAGCCCCACTTCATTGCGTTGTCGATATCTTTGGGGCTGTCCGCGATCTCGGGCAGACGCTTGGAAGCGTACGCCAGCGTGCGGCTGAGTGTGTGCCAGATCAGGCTGCCGGCCTCGTCCTCCGATTCTTCCCCGTCCTCGCCGGCGGTAAGGGACGCGACAAGGCCGCGCAGACGTTCAGGCAGCGGGGCGTTTCTCACGGCATCGACGCTGGGCCAGGTGGTGCGAGCCGGTTGCATGTAGTCCACTTCCCCTTCGGAAGCCGCCTGCAAGTCCAACCCCCAGAAGCTCTTTCTGCCCCCGCTGTCGACAACGGTCTTGTAAAAGCCCTGGCCGCTTTTGGCGCCGAGCAAACTGTTCTGAATCAAGGTCATGAGCACCTCGGAGCCAAGTGGCCCGCGCAAAGCGTCCCGGTCTTCATCGTCGGGGATCATGTCATACAAGTGCTCCCCTACCAGCGCCGCCACGTCAATGCCGACCACGTCGAGCAGCCGAAAGGTAGCGGTCTTGGGCCTTCCAATCAACGTGCCGGTCAGCCGGTCTACCTCCTCGACGGTGTAGTCGTTGGCGACCGCGAACTCCAGGAGGCTGCTCATGATGTAGCTGAACATGCGATTGCCGACAAAGTTGGGCACGTCCCTGGCGATGACAACACCCTTGCCCAGCCGTTTCTCGGCGAACGCCTTCATATCAGCAACGATGGCGGGATCTGTCTCCTGACCCGGAATCAGTTCCAGCAGCCGCAGGTAGCGGGGCGGGTTGAAAAAATGGGTACCCAGGAACCGCCCTCGAAAGGCCTTGCTGCAGCCGGCGCTGATGATGTGGATGGGGATGCCGGAGGTGTTGGTGCTGATAATGGCGTCGGCAGGGGCGATTGCGTCAAGCCTGGCCATCAGTTCCTGCTTGGGCCGCGGACGCTCCACGATGGCCTCGATGATCCAGTCGCTCCGTGCAACCGCCGCCTCGAGGTCGTCCTCGACATTGCCCAGCGTGATCAGTTCTGCCAGTTCGGGGCTGTAGAGATTGGCCGGCCTTGCCTGGGTCATGCGCTCGAATCCTGCTTGCACGATTCGGTTGCGAACAGCCCGGTCCTCCAGTGTCAACCCGTTGGCCTGCTCTTCGGGTGTCAATTCTGTCGGCGCGACGTCGAGCAGGTGGGAGGAGACGCCTGCATTGGCCAGGTGTCCGGCGATGGCCGCGCCCATCGTACCGGCGCCGATAACGGTAACATGGCTGATTGTTCTGCTCATTGGGGCGCTCCTGTCACGCACAACTGTAAATCGTCCATTGGCCGCGTAGCTTCAGATGTCGCCAGGGCCGAAGAACACCAGAACCTCGCTTGAAGCACTGAGTCCGCTCAGATCGGCTAGGTTACTTCAGCGGGTTCCGTTCCAACGCTTTCAGAAAAGGCCGAAAATCAGGTCCAGCAGGCCAAAGAAACGCAGAATCGAATAGATTACGACAACAATCAACAGATAACGGACCCAGCGGTTGGCGTCCTTCACAGTCACGGCAAAGCGCACAGCGGCCCAGGCGCCGATGCTTTGACCCACTGCCATCAATGCGCCGATGCCCCAATCGATTTCCAGGGGCGACAAGATGAATACGACAAATGCGACAATGTTGAGAGCCAGAACAAAGATCAGCTTGACCGCGTTGGCGTGTACTATTGTATAACCTACACCGAGAACAAGCGCTGTAACCAGGAATACACCTACCCCGGCCTGAATGAAGCCGCCGTAGATGCCGATGGCAAAGAACAAGACCAGCACGAATAGGTCGGGCCGCTCTTTCCGTACCTCCGATCTTTCTCGCAGCCATTTTGTCGGATTGAAGAAGATCGTCACCAGGACGATGATCAACATGCCGCCGATTGCCAGGTTCATGGCATCTCTGTCGAGAAGGGTCGCAACGTAAGCGCCGACCAGCGCGCCCGGCATGCCGGCGGCGCTCAGCCAGAGGCCGAAACGCAGGGAGTCGGCGTCCAGTATGTTCTCCGCCCGCTGCCTTTCGGTACCTCCTCCCCGCAGTTGCATCCGCCCACTGCGGGCAAAGGTAGCGATGCCGACCACGTTCTGAATGATGACCCCAATCCGGTTGGTTGCGTTGGCGGCGCCGGAATCAAGACCCAGGAATACAAGCATCGGCAGTGTAACAGCCGAACCACTGCCGGCCAGCGTGTTGATGATGCCGGCGACAATGCCGGCGAGGATAGCCAGGAGGTACTGCAGAGGAGAAATATCCATAGCGTCCCTCAGAGACCCGGCACGATTCGGGCCAATCGCTCAACGGTCTTTTCCAGATCTTCCATCGCGGTGGCGAAGCTGAAACGGACGTAGCCTTCACCTGCTTCGCCAAAGGCGATGCCGGGTGTTGTAGCCAGCAGGCCGTCCTCCAA
The DNA here is from genome assembly GCA_009843665.1 of Caldilineaceae bacterium SB0675_bin_29. Taxonomy (GTDB): domain Bacteria; phylum Chloroflexota; class Anaerolineae; order Caldilineales; family Caldilineaceae; genus Bin5. Next base: position 6,853 of record VYDA01000113.1, read on the forward strand.
CAGGATCTGAGAAATCTCGAGGCTCTTCTTCTCAGTCTGCGTAAACTGGGCAAATAGGTAAAACGCACCTTCAATGGGGCTGCTGCGGATGCCCGGGATCTCTTCAAGGGCGTCCAGGACGAAGTTGCGCCGCTGTGTGTAGGAGGCCACCATCTCGTGGACGCAGTCCTGCGGCCCGTTGAGGGCGGCGGCTCCAGCGACCATGGAGAAGCTGGCGGCGGATGTTACGGTCTGCGTCTGATAGGTGCGAGCCAGTTTGGCAACGGGTAAAGGAGCTGCCAGCCAGGCCAACCGCCAGCCGGTCATGGCGTAGCTCTTACTGAACCCGTTGACAATGATAGTGCGTTCCGCCATGCCGGGCATACTCGCGATCGAGTGGTGACGGGTCCCGTCGTAAAGGATATGCTCGTATATCTCGTCGCTGAGCACATACAGATCGTGCCGCTGCACGACGGCGGCGATGTCGTCGAGTTCCTCTTGTGTCAGCACCCGCCCCGTCGGGTTGCTGGGTGAACAGATCATGATCAGCTTGGTCCTGTCGCTGACATGCTCCTCCAGCTGTGCGGCATCCACGCGAAAGTTGTCGGCGGCCGGCAAGGAAACGTGGACGGGCACGCCCCCGTTCAGCTGCACCATAGGCGCATAGCTCACCCAGGCCGGGTCGAGGATCATGACTTCGTCTCCCTCATTGAGGGTCGATGCCAAGGTCGTGTAGATCGCCCATTTGCCCCCCGGCGTTACCATCAGCTGGTCGGGTACAGCCCGCACATTGTTCTCCCGCTCCAGCTTGGCGCAGATTGCATCCAGCAACTCTGGCTTGCCGAAGGAGGGCGGGTAATGAGTGTCTCCGCCTGCAATGGCGTCAAAAGCCGCCTGCTGGATATGCTTGGGCGTGTCGGCATCAGGCTCGCCCCCGGCCAGATTGATCACGTCCAGCCCTTGCGCGGCCAGTTCGCGACCTTTCTGCATCATCATTGTTGTTGGGCTTCCGGGCACGGACTCCACAAGCTGCGAAAGGGGTTTCATCAGGATTCACCTGCCTGGTGTGGTATACTTGCGCTGGATATGGAAAGGAGTTCGACATGGAAATCGAACAGTATTTCAATTTTCTGAGTGATGACGACATCCGCATCGCCGGCACGCGCGTGGGGATAGAGACCGTCCTCTATGACTACATCTATCGCTCCCAGACGGCGGAGCAGATTGCGGACACGTATCCATCGATTAACCTGGAACAGGTTTACGCCACGATCCTCTACTATCTGCAGAACAAGGAAAGAGTCAACGCGTATTTGACGGACTGGATCGAGCACGGCGAATGGATGCGCCGCGAACAGGCCAAGAATCCTTCGCCTGTAACGCTACGCCTCCGACGGCTTGCGGCCGAGCTTGACGAGTAGTGACCCGGTATCGCTATCTGCTTGACGAAAACGTAACCCCGATTCTGCGTGAAGCTCTCCTTCGAATAGAGCCTGAGATTTCCGTGTGGCGTGTCGGCGATCCTGGCGTTCCAGGGAACGGCACGCCCGATCCCGTTATCCTGGAATGGTGCGCAGATCAGGCGTTTTCCCTGGTCACAAACAATCGAAAATCGATGCCTCGCCATTTGCGCGATTTCATCGCACTGGGTCGTACCGCACCTGCGATTTTCGTGCTCAATCCTAACCTGTCAATTGGTCAGACAGTATCTGAACTTCACCTCATTTGGGCGGCAGCCGAGCCTTACGAATACGAGAACAAAATGAATTTCATGCCCATTCTTACGTAAATCTCTGCCATCCCGTCGTCACTTCAAGACATCGGCAATGGCCGCACAGAGATATTCCATGTTGACGTCGGTCATCCCGGCAACGTTGATGCGGCCGGAGCCAACGATATAGACAGAATGGCGGTCGCGCAAGGCCTGCACCTGCTCCGGCGTCAGGCCGCTGTAGCTGAACATACCCCTCTGCCGGGCAATGAACGAAAAGTCACGTCCCGCGCCCTGCTCGTCCAGCGTCTCGACAAACAGGTGGCGCATGTCGTTGATGCGGTCGCGCATCTCCGCCAACTCTACCTCCCAGCGCTGCCGCAGCTCAGGATCTCCGAGAACCTCCGCCACGATCTGGCCGCCGTGGGCGGGAGGATTGGAATAGTTTGTGCGCACACAGATCTTCATGTGGCTGTTGGCGGCGTCCGCTGCCTCTGCGCTGTCGGCGACAAGGGTCAACGCGCCAACGCGCTCATTGTACAGTCCGAAGTTCTTGGAATAGGAGGTGGCGACCAGGAACTCGCGGCAGTGGTCGGCTACGATCCTGACCCCGGATGCGTCCTCTTCCAGCCCGTCGCCGAAACCCTGGTAAGCGAAGTCCAGCAGCGGCAGAATGCACCGCTCTGCGCAAAGTGCAGCCACCTCCTGCCACTGTTGCGAAGAGAGATCGGCGCCTGTGGGATTGTGGCAACAGCCATGCAGCAGCAACACATCCCCCTTGGGAATCGTCTCTAGCGCGGCAATCATGCGGTCGAAGGCTACGCCATTGGTGTCGGCCTCGAAGTAGGGATAGGACTGAACTCGCAGTGCCGCCGAACCGAACACATTGGGATGATTCGGCCAGGTCGGGTCGCTCAGCCATACCGTCGCCTGTGGGAAAATGCGCCGCACAAAGTCGGCGGCAACGCGCAATGCGCCGGTACCCCCGGGCGTCTGCACCGTGGCCGCGCGTCCTGCGCCTAGAATGTCGTGCTCGCTGCCGAAGACGATCTCCTGGCTGAGCGTCGCGTATGCCGCCAGACCATCTATCGGCAAATAGCTCTTCGTAGCCTCCGACCGCAGCAGGCGTTCCTCGGCCTCCTTCACCGTCGAAAGCACGGGCGTCTGACCGTCGCCATCTTTGTATACGCCTACACCGAGGTTGACCTTATTTGGATTCGGGTCTTTCTTGAATGCTTCGGTCAGCCCAAGAATGGAGTCTTCCGGGGCGGGACTGATCGATTCGAACATTTACTCTGCCTCATTGGAATCGTATGCCGTAATTGGTTTAGGTTCCCGAAAATGGCGGAATCGCTGTAGTCTGATTTCCTTACTCCTCGACGAAAAGGTCGACGAAACTGAAGGCCTCGACGTCCACAAGGCCCTGGTCTGTCAGTTTCAACTTTGGGATCACTTCCAGGGCCATAAAACTCATCGCCATGAACGGGTCCCCAATTGTCGAGCCGAATTCGTGGGCCGCGTCCAGCAATGAGTCATAGCGATTGCGAACTTCGACGAGCGGCCGGTCGCTCATCAGGCCGGCTACAGGCAGTGCAAGCACGGCCAGCGTTTCCTGACCGTCTGCGATAGCCAGTCCACCCCCCATTCTGGCAACCGCTTGGGCAGCCGTCTTCATCGACTCGTCGTCGGCGCCAATGACGGCCAGGTTTTGATGGGCGTGGGCGACGGT
>VYDA01000137.1:0-2112 GCA_009843665.1 Caldilineaceae bacterium SB0675_bin_29
GTACCTGCAGATCCACCGGAAAGATTCGAGGGGAACTGTCGCGCTGGACGTCCATTGCGTTCCTGTCCGATCGCTGTTGAATGGCGGAGGTTGGCTACGAAATCGTTACACGACGTCGGCGGCATACAAAGAAAAACGCCCGGGTGGCCCCGGACGCATTCCCAACCCCGCAATGTCGTGTGATCCAGTGGGTACGAACCGAGGTTCGCAGGTGGGTGCCGGCTGGTCGCTTCCGTCTTGCCCTATCCCCGCCAAGGGAGGGCTATCACATCCACGTACCTTCGCCTTGCTCCCGTGTTTCTGGTGTTGGTTCGCCCTCAAACTAGCCAATCACGGACATTGCAGGGCTGCATAGGAACTATAGCACAGTTTGAAATCCCCTGCCAATCAAGAAATCGGCACAAAGTGGTCCTGCATTCGGGAAACCTTGGTTGTAGTGGCGTGAATTGTCAAGCTCTGCACCAATGGATTCGCCGGTCCAAGAGCCTGACGTTATTCTGGACCTCGGAAGGGTTGCTTGACGGCTGATGCAGCCAACCGCCCTCTTACTCTGCCGCCTTTTTCTGCTCTCTGACTGCGATGTGCAGTTCGGCGAGTTGATCGTCGTCAACCAGGCTCGGGGCTTCAAGGAGAAGGTCTGTCCCGGTGGCGGTCTTGGGAAAGGCCATCACCTCACGAATGCTCTGGGCATCTGCGAAGAGGGCGACTACACGCTCAATTCCCATCGCGATTCCGCCGTGCGGAGGCGCGCCGTATTGGAAGGCTTCGAGCATATGGCCGAACTGTTCGTCCACTTCGCTTTCGGTGAGGCCCAAGCGTTGGAACATTCGCATTTGCTGATCGCTGCGGTGGATGCGTATGCTGCCACCGCCGATCTCCCAGCCGTTCAGAACGACATCATAGGCCTTGGCCTTGACGTCTGCGGGGCGCTGTTCGAGGATGCTCCAGTCTTCGTCACGGGCGCTGGTAAATGGATGGTGGATTGCGCCCCAGCGGTCTTCCTCGCTGTCGTATTCGAGCAGAGGGAAGTCAACTACCCAGCAGAAGGCAAGGAGATTGGAATCGATCAGGTCGGAGCGGGCACCGATTTCGAGGCGCAGGTTCGCGAGTGCAGGATTGGTCACACCTTCTTCGTCTGCGACGAGGAGAATCAGGTCTCCTTTTGCGGCGCCGGAGGCTTCGATAATCCCTGAGATCTCCTCATCGCTGAGTAATTTGATAAATGGACTGCGCAGGCTGCCGGAAGGGTACGCTCCACTCTCGTCGGCTTCTCCGGTAATGCCGATCCATGCGAGCCCCTTGGCCCCATAGGGTCTTACGTATTCGATCAGGTCGTCAGTTTCTTTGCGGCTCAGTTTTGCCCCTTGGGGATATCGAACGCCTTTGACGATTCCTCCGGAGGCAACGGCGTTCTTGAACACGCCGAAGTTGCTGTTGCGGACCAGTTCGGTCACGTCGAAAAGTTGGAGCCCAAAGCGAATGTCGGGGCGGTCGATCCCATATTTGGCCATGGCCTCGTCGTAAGTCAGGACCGGGAAAGGGGTCTGCTGGACAGGTTTGTCGCTAATTGTCGCTGACAGGCTGATGAGCATCTCTTCGATGAGAGCCATAATGTCGGCGGCTTCAACGAAGCTCATCTCCAGGTCCAACTGCGTGAACTCCGGCTGGCGGTCGGCGCGCAGGTCTTCATCGCGAAAGCAGCGCGCGATCTGAAAGTAGCGCTCAAAGCCGGCAATCATCAACAGTTGTTTCATCTGCTGAGGAGATTGCGGCAAGGCGTAGAAGCGGCCTGGATGGATGCGGCTGGGTACGACGAAGTCGCGGGCACCTTCGGGTGTGCTCTTGAGCAGGATGGGCGTCTCGACTTCGAGAAAGTCCCTATCGTAGAAGTAGTTGCGAATGAAGCGGACGATCTCGTGCCTCAGCCGTAGATTGTTCGCAAGTCTGGGGCGCCGCAGATCGAGGTAGCGAAACTTCAACCTCACTGCCTCATCGACTTCGTCGCCCTGACTGCCACCGATCACGAAGGGGGGCGTCCGGGCCTCGCTCAGGATTTCCAGATCGGAGGCGATGACCTCGATTTCCCCAGTCTCAAGTTCCGGGTTATCGAAG